>JAYTWO010000040.1:0-7771 GCA_043743415.1 Planctomycetota bacterium | reverse complement strand
CTGCGCTATCTGGATAAGATAAGCGGAATGTAGGGGTTTACAAGGTGTAACTCCCCATTCGTCAACGATTTTGGAAAGAGACATTGATGTGGCCCTTTTTCGTTCTCAGTGTGCTGACTCTGCTTGATGGAGGGGCGGAAAAATCCGCAACTTCGCTCGATCCGTCGACATACTCCCCCAGCCGTACAGTCATTGTCATTTCCCAGAATACTCAGGTCTTCGCCGCTGACAATCCCATTTCTGTGATTCCACCGGGTTCGGTCCTCCATTTTTCCAAGGTCTCCGAGAAGTGGCTGATGGTCCCTCGATTGGGCGGTTGGGTCTTCGCGGATGATGTGGTTCCCCTCGAAAACGCGGTCAAATTCTACACCTCCATTGTGGACAAACAGCCCTCCGCGACGGCGTTCCTGCATCGCGGGATCGCCCACCTCCAACTCGATGAGCTGGACGACGCGACGGCCGACTTCGAGGAAGCGATCCGCCGAGGCACCAAGGACGGGTCGGTTTACATCAATCTGGGCAACGTCCTGCAGCGCCGCGGACTCGCCCAAGAGGCCCTCATCAACTACTCCCAGGGAATCGAACTCTCACCCGATATGGCGCTGCCCTACATCGAGCGCAGCTCGATTCTGATGGAGATGAAGCAATACCCCGAAGCCGCCGCTGATCTCGAAAAGGCGATCACCCTGGAGCCGACCTCTCCGGAAGCCTACAACAATCGTGGCGTTCTGCTCCGGCTTCAGGGCCGCTATGAAGCCGCGATCAAGGACTATACCAAGGCCATCGAGTTGTTTGGCAAGTATGCCGCCGCCTACGCCAATCGGGGGTTTGCACTGCGGCAACTCGGGCGTTATGCAGAGGCACTGGCGGACTACGAGAAGGCGTTGACGTTCGATCCGCTGTCCGATGAGATCGCCAACGATGCCGCCTGGCTCCTGGCGACCTGTCCCGAGGAGAAGGTCCGTAATCCGGCCCGGGCCATCGAACTCGCCAAGCGAGCCTGCCAAGCCACCCAGCGCGAGAACGGCTCGCACCTCGATACGCTGGCCGCCGCTCTCGCCGCCGCCGAGAAATACGACGAAGCCGTCAAAACCGGCGAAGTGGCCCTCGAACGCCTCAAAACAGACAACCAGGCCCTCGAAGTCCACGCCCGCGTGGAGTTGTACCGCCAGAAGAAACCCTATGTGGGGACGAGTGAGAAGAAGTAGGGGCGACTTCCGAAAATCCGAAGCTCGAAATTTGAAACCACTGACGACGATCTCGACTCGTCCACTCCGGGGAATCTGTCGGATGGTTCTTTCGAGCTGCTTGCTTCGGATTTCGGATTTCAGCCCCGCTCCCACAAACCCCATCACAACCGACCACTCCGCAACACTCCATAAATCAACCAGATCCCCAGCATCCCGGACAGCGTAAACACCGGCACCGTCACCCACGGCGATGCCCCAGAACTCCGAATAATCAAAGATGACGACACGACCAGCGATGCCACGACCAGCGCCACCACAATTCGGTTGCTCGACCGGTCGAACTCCGAAATCAACCGGTCCAGCGACCGATGCTCCAACTGAATCTTCAGGTCATCGCGGCTCAGCTTCTCCAGCGTCCGAGCCAGCGAGACCGGCATCCCGTGCAGCGTCCCCGCCAGCATCTTGAGGTCGTCCGCCACCTTGCGAGCCACTCGCCGCGGGTCGTACCGCCGCTTAACCAGCCCCTCCACAAACGGAGCCAGTTCACCGGCCATGTTGAACTTCGGGTCCAGTCCCCGACCGACTCCCTCCAGTGTCACGGTCGCCCGAATCAGAAGCATCAAGTCGCCCGGACAGCGTAACCCGTGCGTTGACAGAATATGCACGAAGTCCTGGAGCATCCGCCCCACGCGCAGTTGCTCCAGTGAGATTCCATAATAGGTCTCGACGAAGTCCTTGATATCGATTCGCAGCAGTGATTCGTCAAGCGGCTCCGACGGCTGGCCGAGGTTCTGCACCACCCGCACGGCCAGCGACACATCGCTCTTCGACACCGCCACAATCAGGTCGACCAGCAACTCCCGCTTGTCATCGTCCAGGAACCCCACCATCCCATAATCGAGCAACGCGATCGTCCCGTTGGGCAGGATCCGCATGTTCCCCGGATGCGGATCGCCATGAAAGATGCCGAGGTCGAACACCTGCTTCAGAAACAACCGCGCCCCCACCGCAGCCACTGTGGCCGGGTCCAGACCGTACTGTTTCACTCGTTCCAAATCAGTCGGTCGACATCCGTCGACGAACTCCATCGTCAGGACCGCCGTGGTACACAGATCCTCGTAGACCCTCGGCACAGACAAGTTCGGGTCATTGCGATACAGCCGCCGGAACTGCTCCATCGTGCGGGCTTCGCGGAGAAAATTCACCTCGCGGCGAATCGTGCGGTTGAAGTGCTGGACCAGCCCGATGGGGTCGAAGACGTGCGACTCGGGGATGTGCCGATCCATCAACACCGCGATTTCCTGCATCAGTGACAGATCGCGTTCGACATCCTGCTCTGCGGTCGGTCGGCGAATCTTAATCGCCAAGGGAGTACCATCGAAGTGCCGAGCGCGATGCACTTGGCCTAGCGATCCGGCGGCCAGAGGTTGCGTGTCGAATTCGGCAAAGAGCTGGGAGATCGGGCGATGGAGTTCCGCCTCGACCAGCCGCACCGCTTCCTCTCCCGGAAACGGCGGAACACGCTCCTGCAGGTGGGACAGTTCCTCAATGACTGCCTCGGGCACGAGGTCGGGCCGGGTACTGATCACCTGCCCGAACTTGATAAACGTCGGCCCCAGATCCTCCAGCGCCCGACGAATCCGCTGCGGCGTCCCCATCGTGTCCGCCGCCGGATCGCGACGAAAGAACAACCGCTTGCCCCACTGCAAATACCTCCGCAGCCCGATCCGCTCGATCAAATCATCAAACCCATGGCGCAGTAACACCGCCACAATCTCGCGACTGCGGGCGAGGTTCCGCAGAAACCGGAAGGGGGAGTATTCGAACGACACGCGGGGTTCTCGATGGAGCGGGGACATGAGGCAAATCCATTGTGACAGCCAGCAACCCGACGCGTAAGCGAGGGCGAATGTCTCTCGACCTTCTGCGAGAGATTGGCCGTCATGGGGAGTCTTGGCCAGCAAGCCCCCCGGGCACACTCGCTGCGCTCGACTTTGGCTGACGCCTCGGGGCACTCATCCAGCAATCCGATGCGTCAGTTTTGAAGTTGCGCCATTTGTCTTCGGTGTTCAAAACTGGTCTGGCCCTAAAACGAGTCCTGGCCCATGAGCCGGATCATTGGATTCTCACCCGCTGGCAGATCGAGCTGTTCTATCAAGAGCTGAAGTCGACACTGGGCTTCGCGCAGTACCGCTTCCCATACGATGGCGCGGTGCGGGCCTGGGCCGAGATCACGCTGACGACGATTCTGTTCCTGGAACACGAACTCGCTCAACACCTCTCCGACCGCCGCAAGTGGTGAAAGACCCAACGCCTGCACGGCCTGTGCCATGCCTTCCGCCAAGAGTGCGCCGGTCGCGAACTGAAGTACCTGTCCGATCGCCTGAAATCCCCCGGAGGAATCGAAAACTCAAACGCCAACGCCAACTCCAAGCCGCCTGACCCAAGGAATACCGCCACGCCAGTAGACCTGAGCTTGCACAGCGCCTACGCAAAGTCCCAGCCAAAGCGTAGGGTGTTCTTTCGCTGAGCAAAGCCCAAGGGGACTACCCTTGGGCTCCTTTTCTCCAGAATCCACGCTCATGAACGAAACCCAATGGCGGATGGCTTGTTTCGCGGGCGTCCTCGTGGCGATGGCTCTGCTGGAGTGGCTCGCCCCGCGCAAGCGGCGGGTGGCTCCGCGAACGGGGCGCTGGGTGGCTCATCTCGGGCTGGTGGCGATCAATACGGTCGCGGCCCGGTTGCTCATTCCTCTGTCGGCGGTTGAAGTCGCCGACTGGGCCGCAGCTCACAGCTGGGGACTGCTGAATCGGGTGCAGTGGCCGGTGTGGGCGGAGTTCGCCGTCGCTCTGGTGCTGCTGGATTTGGCGATCTATGGGCAGCATGTGCTGTTTCATCATGTCTCGTGGCTGTGGCGGCTGCACAAGGTGCATCACGCGGACCTCGATCTGGATGTCACGAGCGGGATTCGGTTTCACACGTTGGAGATCCTGTTGTCGGCGCTGTTCAAGCTGGGGTTAGTGGTGGTGCTGGGGCCGACGGGTCTGGCGGTGATGGGGTTTGAGATCGTGCTGAACGCGGGGTCGCTATGGAGTCACAGCAACGTGCGGGTGCCTCTGGGGCTGGATCGCTGGCTGCGGCTGATTTTGGTGACCCCCGACATGCACCGCGTACATCACTCGGTCCTCGTCGACGAGACCAACAGCAACTACGGGTTCCAGCTCCCCTGGTGGGATTATCTGTTCGGGACCTATCAGGCCCAACCGCAGGCGGGGCATGACGAGATGATTATCGGCCTCGAATCGCCCCGCGAGGAGCGACAAGTCACGCGGCTTTTCGGCTTGCTGGCGATGCCATTTCGGAGAGCAACGACTCGATAAAAAAACCTTCATCGCAAGACGCGACGAAGGTGGAAAGTCGATGAACTCTCAGGCCCGTGACAGCCCGTCGCTCAGGAAGCAGGAGCAACCTTGGTGGCCTTGGCTCGGCGTTCGACCAGGCGGGTCGCCTTGCCGATACGATCACGCAGGAAGTACAGCTTGGCCCGGCGGACGATGCCGTGCCGCTTGACGACGACATCGGCAATCTTGGGGCTGTTGGTCGGGAAGGTCCGCTCGACCCCTTCGCCGTTGACGATGCGGCGGACGGTGAACATCTCACCGACTCCGCGACCCCGCAGGGCGATCACGACGCCGGAGAAAATCTGGATGCGTTCCTTGTCCTTGTCCCCGTCCATGATGCGGGTGTGGACATCGACGTTATCACCGACCTCAAATTTCAGAGGGACAGCCCGAAGACTTGGCTTTTCGGCGATGTGGATGAGCTTGTGCATGGCATGAAATCCTGACTCCCACCGCTGCCCGGGGACTGCCCCGAAATGACCTCCGGCGGTGGGAACTGGGAAGGATATCGCATCCGAGGAATCCCAGCAAGTGAACCGGAGAGGCGGCGATTTCTCGATTTCTGAGGGTGCATTCGCTTGGCAGTACAGAGCCGCTGGCTGGGGAAGTGCCTCGCTCGTGACCGGAACCAGCCACCCGACGCGTTAGCGAGGGCGTACGTCTCTCGATCATCTACACTCATCGACACGGCAAACCATTCCAGTCTGCGTGTCGTGAGAAACTTCCTAACAGCCCGGTTCACTCGAGGCCACTCATGCCAGCGGCCCACACGACGGCACCTGCCACCCGCCGCCCCCGCCGCAACCGCCGCCGCCCAGGCTCTGAAATCTGTGCAAATCTGTGTCCCACTCCTCCCCTGGGTGAGTCTCTTGTAGGGCGGGAGAGTTCGTACACAGATGAACCCAGTGCGGCACAGCCGCAACCGAAGGGGAAGCCGTCAGCCGTCAGCCTTCAGCCAGAAACCACTCTTCGTCAAGCCGACCTCTTCCCCCTGAAGGGGTGAAACATCACAGCCCAGGGTCGCGACCACCGGTCGCGCACCCTGGGTCCGGTCTCCCAGGCCGAACCCTGAAGGGGTTCCACACAGGGTCACGCGGGTGGACAACCCCTTCAGGGTTGAGTTCCCCGGACCACCTTTCCCAGGGTGCGCTCCTGCGTCGCGACCCTGGGCTGAGATGTGAAACCCCTTTGGGGTACAGAGGTCTCCGGGCCACCGGAAATTTGCGCAGCGTGCGCAAACTTGTGACGTGAGTAGTACAGATGAAGAGGCTCAACAACGAGAGGACATCGCCCCGGTTCATCTCTGATCTGCGTTCATCTGTGTTCATCTGCGGCTCACCCACTCCTGGTTTTCTCCTGGTCGAGTCACTGCCAGCCTACCGCACCGAGTGCCAGAATCGAATCGCGCTGCCGCCTCAGTGGCGTTTTTTGCCACTGCCTACTTTTCTGATGCACACACCATTCCCGCCTCTCTTCGTGTCGGACGTGCCGTCGCGGTTCCATTTTCTCCCTCAGCCTTGAACCCCACAGCCCACTCAGTGATCCTGATCCATCACCGGTTCCATCCCACCCTTCTCAGGGAGCATCCAGATGCGTCAGCGATTGTTCGGGTTTGTCCTGTTGTTGTGGATCGGAGTCAGCCAGGCTCGCGGGGACGAACTCCCGAAGTGGCTCGATGCCAACATCACCGACCTCGTGAAGGTCTACCAACATTTCCACCAGCATCCGGAACTCTCGTTTCACGAAGAGCAGACCGCCGTCCGGCTGGCGACGGAACTGAAGCAAGCGGGATTCGAGACAACCACAGGCGTCGGCGGTCATGGTGTCGTCGCGCTGCTCAAGAATGGGGATGGGCCGACCGTGATGTTTCGGTGCGATCTCGATGCGTTGCCGGTCACGGAGGAGACCGGGCTGGCCTATGCCTCGACGGTCACGACGAAGAATGACGAGGGGGTCACTGTCGGCGTGATGCACGCCTGCGGGCATGACATCCATCTCACGAACCTGATCGCCATCGCCCGCTACATGGGTTCCCATCGCGACGATTGGCAGGGGACGCTGATGCTCCTCGGGCAACCAGCGGAGGAGCGCGTCGATGGGGCGGTGGCGATGCTCAAGGATGGCCTCTACACCCGGTTCCCCAAGCCGCAGTTCGCTCTCGCACTGCATGTCGACTCGGAGCTGGCCACGGGGAAGGTCGGCTTTCGAGCGGGGTACGCCCTCGCGAATTCGGATGCCTGCGACATCACGATGAAGGGGCGCGGCGGACACGGGTCGAAGCCGGAAGCCTGCATCGACCCCATCATCCAGGCGGCTCAACTGGTGGTCGACCTCCAGTCGATCGTCAGCCGCGAGGTCTCCCCCCTCGAACCGGCGGTCGTCACCGTCGGTGCCATCTACGGCGGCACCAAGCACAACATCATCTCCGACAGTTGCCACCTCAAACTCACCCTTCGCAGCTACTCCCCCGAGGTCCGCAAGCTGTTGCGAGACGCGGTCGAACGCAAGGCCCAAGCGGTGGCGGCCAGCCATCGTGCCCCGGCTCCGGAAGTCGTCTTCGATGAGGGCACCTCAGCGGTGTTCAATGATGAGGGGCTGGTGGCCCGCGTGGTCGGCGGCTTTGTCACCGAACTGGGGAAGGACCACGTCGTCCCCGCCGACCGCGTGATGGGGGCCGAGGACTTTGGCGAGTACGCCACCGGCGGGGTGCCGATCTTCATGTTCCGACTGGGCACAGTCCCCGCTGCCAAGCTCGAAGAGTATCGAAAGGCCGGGACGCCACCGCCCTCGCTGCACTCTTCGAAGTATTTCCCCGATCCCGAGCCGACACTGCGGACGGGTCTGCGGGCCAGTGTAGCGGCGATCCGGGAGCTGATGCCGAAGCGGTGAATGTCGCACGACCCTCCGCGTCGTACGACGAGTGCGAGACGCACTGTGTGATTGTTCGCTGGCTGTCGGTGACCAGTCCGTTCTTCGTCCCGGTAGGGACGGTGGAAAATAGCCCACCGTTTCAACGGTGGGTTGCGTCGCGAAGCGAGCGGACCAGTCCCGCCAGGGACGAAAGAACCTCCCTCCCTCGCCGCCTCTGTCGTCCCTGGCCGGACTGAGAAGATCGCGATCCCTCGGTCCCACCGCTGAAGCGGTGGGCTATTTTCGGGTGTCCCTGCCGGGACAAGGAGG
>JAYTWO010000039.1:0-4532 GCA_043743415.1 Planctomycetota bacterium | reverse complement strand
GGGTTCCGGTCCCCCACGTTCTGGCGAACGTGGCTACGGCTGATCACTTGCGATTCCACCCGCCGCTGATCGACGGCCCCTAAATGCCGGCGGCCTCGGCCCTCAGCTTCGAGCGAATCGACCTCAGAGTCCCCCCGCCGATCAGCGTGATCCCGCCGATCCAGCCGACGTGGAACAGCACCTGGACGAAATAGGGGCCTGGGGGACTCATGAACCCGTACGTCATGAACAGGCTGATGATCCAACCCACCCCGATGGCCCAGTACAACGCCCCCGTGAGCAGGATGGCGATCCACGGATTGAACCGCAGCGAGAACCACGTCAGCACGAGCAGTGCAGTCACGAACTGCGTCACGACTTGCAGCACGATGCCCAGTGTCGCCAGTGGATCAGCAGTCGCATCCCGCCATAGTTCTGATAGATCGTCGCTGGTCACGTTCAGTGCTAGACCACAGAAGAACGCCACCACCCACGGGACTAGATGGCATGCCGCCCCCAGGATCTTGCGGCGGCAGATCGTCCCCAACGACAGCGGCAGGAGTTGCAGCGACTCCCATGTCTGGCGACGGAGTTCGTACGCGAACAGGTTCACGGTGAGGTAAATCAGGTCCAGAAGAAAGGCGTAGAGAGAACAGACCATGATGGCTTCCATCGCCTGCCGAAACCAATTCGAATTCAAGTCCGATACCGAACTCCCAACCAGGACCGCATAGGCCAGATCAGAGGCCAACATTACGATCCCAATCATTCCCAAGACCGCGATGGTGAGGCGGACTCGAATCCCGGTCTGGCCGCCACCCAATAGAAAAAAATCCTTCCACGCGATGGCGTTCTGCCAGCTGCGATACGAGCGGCGACGGCGACCCGATGGCGGGCCATCGACGAGCTGCGGCACGGCCTTGGGTGCGGTCCCTACCGGGCTGGCGTCGCTGGGGCAGACCGGCTGAACTGGAACCGCCAGCGTGGTCTCGACGGACGGACGGGCCTGCCGAAAATGGATCAGCCAATCCCAAGTGCGTAGCCATTTTTCCTGCATCCACTCCAGTTCGGTCTGCGTCGACTCATGCGGATTCCAGTAGTTGAACGACCACACGGAGAGCAGAGAGGCCACCCCCGCCAACACGAGACTCCCTCCCACGGTCAAATACGTCCCAGAAGCCGTGGCTCCCGATCTCAGTAGTGCCTCCATCTGAAAAACTGGATACAGCGGGGCCAGCACACTCATGCCCGGAGCCCCCGCCCCGATCCCTGTCGCGTACCAAATCACATCCCACAGGATAAGTACACCTGTCGTCCCGAAAAACGTCCAGAAAAACACCAGCGCCGCCGCCAGGACCACTGCCCCGCCACTGGTCCGCATCACGACCGAGGCCAGCATGCTCAGTGCCACGACTCCAATCAACTGGGCGAACACGACCAGGTACACATTGATCATCAGCGGCCAGTCGACCCCTCCCAGCGTGAGCGTCAGCCACACCAGCGGCAACTGCACGATGAGTATCAGCAGCAACTGCACCAGCTTGGGCAGGGCCTTGCCCAGTAGCAACGAGGCTGGCCCCATCCCGGTCATGCGGAGCAGCCCCAGCGTCTGGTCCTCCTTCTCCTCGGTGATCGTGGGAGCAAACAGCAGCACGCCCGCGATGGTCACGGCCCAGAAATTCGCCCAGCCCAGTGCCTCCAGCAGGTCACGCCCCGGAGCCTCCGAATACTGCACTGAATCCCACGCCGCTAACACGATACATGCCAAGGCCGACACCACAGCCAGTCTCAACAGGTGAAACCGCAGCAGCCGAGAATCCTGCCGCAACGACCGCAGAGTCAGTGCCCACGTCCCGTGCATGCGGAAGTCCTCGGCGAGAGCAGAAGTGGTCAGACTGGCTTCACATCCCTCAAAAAAACAGGCCGGTCCCCATCGGAACCGGCCTGTTTGCAGTGCCCCCAGTAGGAGTCGAACCTACGACCTAATGATTAAGAGTCATTTGCTCTACCAATTGAGCTATAGGGGCTTGGTAGGGAGAGAAATGGTACTCGGCGGGGAGCCCTCTGGCAAGCCACTGGGCTGCGGGAATTCCCACGGGTGTGTGCATCAGGGAAGTCGGCAGCGGCAGAAATCCACCAGAGTGCCTCATGCCGCAAGGTTTGTGAGCCACAGATGAACACAGATGAACACAGATGAAGAGGCTCAACGACGAGTGCAATTCGTTCGCGATCAGCCTTTCTACTGCGAATATCTGCGAATATCTGTGTTCATCTGTGTTCATCTGTGTTCATCTGTGTTCATCTGCGTTCATCTGCGGCTCACCAACTCCTGGATTTCTCCCGGCCTCCGCGCCTCGTCTCAGCCAGCGGGTTGAACAGAGTGCCTCACGCGAAGGCGCGTGGCACGGGAGACACGGCGACCAAAGGAGTTGCAACCCGTTTCTTCGAAGCCAGTTACAGCCTGAGCATGCAGGTGATTGTGCGAATCCCCTCAGTCCCAAGCTCCGCTTGGGACTGCATCTCCTCGAAGCTCCGCTTCGCCCACAGGCCAGTGTCTCGTCAAGGTTTGGAATTGGGGGTTGAGACGGGCTCGCCGGGAGGGCGAAGCCAGTGCTGTGAACACGATTGGAAACTGAAACCACAAGGAAAAAGCCAAGAAGTCGGTTCTCGGTGGTGGACTACCCAAGGCTGATTTTTAGACTTGACGAGACGGAAAGTTTTTGCAGACCCACCGCAAATCCTTATCTGTAAGGACTTACGACTTCTGGACGTGTTCACAGCACTGGGGCGAAGCTCCTGCTGAGCCGCGAGCCAGGGGACGCGTTGACTGGCGGATGCGGCTCGGCAGGAGCCTTGCCCTCCCGAGGGAGGCGGACCCACAAATCAAGCCTTGACGGGGCATCAGACCCCGTACTCCACGATCAACAGCCCCAGAATCGTCCCGAGTCGAGAACGCCCGCTTGAGGTGCGATCGCCACAGACTGAGCGGTTTGGCACGCGACGAAGCAGAGCTTCGGGGATACTCCGTCCCAAGCAGAGCTTGGGACGGAGAACAAATCGCTACCTCACACGCGGCACGCTCTGAATCTGCATGGCGTCGACGCCCACGGTCCCGATCGCTCCGTTCAGGCCGACCTGGTAAATCATCTCCCGCGCGGCTGCGGGAACGGGGATCGATTTGCTCACTCGCGTCCATTCCTGATCCGCCAGCCAAGGGCCGATCGTCACGCTCCCAATCGGCAACCGCTTCCCATCGAAGAAGTGGACCACGCAACCCGGCAATTCCCCGGGCCTCGATCCCTGGTGGATGTTGTTCGATTTCACCCGACAGCTAAAGGCCAGCTCGCCGACCACACCGCCATCCACAGCGGCCGCTTGCAGGGCGTGTGCCGTGCGGCCCGGCTCAGAGTTCTCGAAGCTCATGTACTGCTTCCCGTCCGCGGCTCCGTCGGTTATCAAGGTTCCGCGGCGCTGGTAGTGCCAGCCGTCGGCCTGCCCTTCAATGAGTGTGGAGTCTTCGAACCCGCCGTTGACGATCTGTGGATTCTTCGGGTCGGGCAGAACCGCACGCAGCTCCTCTGACCGACCGGTCATCGGCACAAACAGCGTCGGGATCAACTTCTTCTGCTCCAGCTTGCCGCCCTTCTTCTCGAGGAGGTGGAACACCTGCTGGTAGCGTTCGCCGAGGGGGATGATCATCTTGCCCCCCTCTTTCAGTTGCTCGACGAGTGGCACCGGGATGTTTTCCGGGGAGCAGGTGACGATGATCTTGTCGAAGGGGGCATGTTCGGGCCACCCCTTGTAGCCGTCCCCGATCAGGCAGTGGACATTTTTGTAGTCGAGCATTTCCAGCGTGGCAGCGGCCCGCTTGCCGAGGGGTTCCACGATCTCGATCGAGTACACGTCCCGGACGAGGCTGGACAACACGGCGGCCTGATACCCGCTGCCGGTTCCGATCTCGAGGACGGTGTCAGTGGGTTGCGGGTCGATGACCTCGGTCATGTAGGCCACGATGAATGGCGGCGAGATCGTTTGCTTGTGGCCCAGGTCGAGAGCCTGGTCGTTGTAGGCGAACCGCCTCAGATCGGCCCGCACGAACAGGTGCCGAGGAACCGTGCGCATCGACTCCAACACTCGCGTATTGGTGACTCCCTCGGCGGCGATATGCTCGGCGACCATGTGCTCGCGTTCGGCGGTCATGGCGTTGCGGGACTGGGCCTGGACCGGCTGCGGGATCAACGCCCCCATGCCGAGTAATAGCCCGAGTACCTGACCGATTTTGTGGAACTGCCCTGCCTGCATGGTGTGCTCTCGTCCGTGGCGCTTCACGTTTGTCCGCGTATACAGTATGCCGATTCTCAGGAGTCGGGACGAGAGCAATTTCGAGAACAATGATGGCCAGTGGCCCAAGTCGCAGACAGAGGGAAATGAGACGGGCCGGACAAGGCGAACCATTGTGGCACGACGCGGAGCGTCGTGCTACAGGCTTCCTCACCGTGATCGTGGCCAGTGGTTCGGATGTGCAGCATAAACCGGTTGTAAGACGTAAGAGG
>JAYTWO010000038.1:0-28335 GCA_043743415.1 Planctomycetota bacterium | reverse complement strand
CTTGAACGGCCGAAAACCCGCCGCTTGTCCGTGTCGGGTTGAACCGCTTGTTGGGCGGCGTTTGTTTTGCCTTTGAATCAGTCCCGTGAAGACAACGGTTCCTGACACCTTTGTTCTGCCCTCGACTCTTATTTCTCGAACGGTGCTAACCCACATCGCCGCGAGTAATGCGCTGGACCTCTTCGAGAGTCGTTTCCCCGCGCAGGACGCGCTGGTAGCCCGACTGGCGGAGGGTTTGCATGCCCGCTTTGAGGGCGTGTTCGCGGATCGTGCCGGAACTGGCTCCGGCGGTACACAGTCGGCGGATTTCCTTGTCGGTCACGAGCAGTTCATACACTCCGGCGCGGCCGCTGTAACCCGCCTCGCGGCATTGGCGGCAGCCGACGGCCTTGTAAAGCGTTTTGCCAATCGCGTCCGGGAAGTCCTCGGGCAGGTCGCGTGGCTCCGGGATGAACGGGGCCCTGCACGCCTTGCACAGACGGCGGATGAGGCGCTGGGCCAGGATGCCTTCCAGCGTACTGGCCACGAGGTACGGTTCCACCCCCATGTCGACCAGTCGCGTGAACGAACTCGGGGCGTCGTTGGTGTGCAGCGTGCTGAATACCAAGTGGCCGGTGAGTGACGCCTGGATCGCACTCGTCGCCGTTTCGCCATCGCGGATTTCGCCGATCAACACAATGTCGGGGTCATGCCGCAGGATTGAGCGTAGACCGGCTGCGAACGTGAGGCCGATCTTGGCGTGGACCTGGATCTGGCTGATGCCCGCGATGTTGTATTCGACGGGGTCTTCGACCGTGATGATCTTGACCTCGGGCGTGGCGATCTCGGCCAGGCCACTGTAGAGCGTGGTCGTCTTGCCGCTGCCGGTGGGGCCGGTGACGAGAACGATGCCGTGGGGCAGTTGGATCAACTCGTGGAACTTGTCGTACACATCGTCGGGCATGCCGATGCCCTTGAGGTTGAACACCATCCGCTGCTTGTCGAGCAGCCGCAGCACGATTCCTTCGCCGTGGAGCATGGGGATGATCGACATCCGCACGTCGACCTCGCGCCCCTGGACGCGAATGTTGATGCGTCCGTCCTGTGGCAGGCGTTTTTCGGCAATGTTCAGCCGGGCCATGATCTTCAGCCGCGTGACGATGGCGTTCGCGAACTGATGAATCTCTGGCGGCAGCGGCTGGATGCGGAGCATGCCGTCGACGCGGAACCGGACCGAGAGCCCGCGCTCCTGCGGCTCGACGTGGATGTCGCTCGCCCGCTGTTCGAGGGCCTCCATCAGCAGTTCGTTGACGAGCTTGATGACGGAGGGGGCCTGCGCCGATTGAGCCAGCTCGCTGAGTTCGTCCGGGATGGCGTCGAGGAGTTCGATCCCCTCTTCATGCAGCTGGGCGACGAGCAGATTGATCGTGTCGCCGCCGACGCCGAGCGTCTTCTTAATCAGCTCGACAATCTCATCGCGGCAGGCGAGGACTGGCTCGATGCGGCAGCCGCCGAGCGAGGAGAGTTCGTCGAGCGACTCCAGATTGAACGGGTCGCTGATGGCGACCGTCATGCGGCCGTTGTGCCCCTCGATCGGCAGGACTTCGTGCTTGAAGATCGCCGTTGTGGGGAACCGAGCCAGCAGCGTGAGGTCGGGTTGGAACTCCTTGAGCGGGAGGAACCGCATGCCGAGTTCATCGCCCAGAGCCTGCAGCGTCTGGTCTTCCCGCAGCACGCCGAGTGCGATCAGGGCGCGATCGATCCGCAGCGCAGGATGCGCGGCCTTCGCCGCCAGGATTTGCTCTGGCGTGGCGAGCTGGCGTTTCAGGAAGACGCGGGAGAGATCCATGGGGGGAGGGGGGAATCGTTGAGGGATGAGGGTTGAGGGTTGAGCGGCCAGACTTCCGAAGTCTCGGAAGACTTGGGAAGTCTTTGTCTGTCTTTGAGGGTTCTGTCGCTCAACCCTCAACGATCCCCCAGCATAGGGGGCGGGCGGGGCGTGAGCCAGTTGTGTCTACGCACGACGGCTGAATAGTGAGAACGGAAAACGGATCGATAGTTCTACGCGGAGTGGTCCGACCGGGGGAGGCCAGTGTCGGCGATTGCTCCGAACTCGCCGCCGTAGGACGGGCACATTTGCCCGTCCTGGCTCGGTTAGGGTGTCTCGGAGGCAGGACGGTGTTGGGCAGCCCATCGGGGCGGTTTTCGAAGGCAGGTCATCGCGCGGGGACGGGCAGGAATGCCCGTCCTACGTTACCGCCCGCCACGTCCGCCGCGTCCACCGCCAAAGGGAGAGCTACCACTGCCACCGCCAAACGGCGATCCGCCGCCAGGCTGGCCAAACGGGGAGCCGCCCTCGCCGCTGCCGCGTTGCTGACGGATGAAGTCCCGCAGCTGGTCTTGGTTCGGACCGTCACCTCCGCCACCGGAAGAACTGGTGTTGGGGGGGGGATTGCCGCTGGAACTGGAACTGGAGCTCGAACTGCTGCGGGGACCGCTCGAACTCACCTTGACCTTGGGCATCAACTGGCCGAGGGCACTGGTAATGACCGAGGAGTTCGTGTTCTGCAGAGACAGCACCCGCACGGTGCGTTTGGCCTGTTGAGCGGATTGATCGAGAGAGGTCGCGAGGGTCTTGACCTCCTGGTAGATCGTGTCGTCGCTCCAGACGATGATCTGGTTGGTCCGCTTGTCGGCGCTCATTGCGAGTTGCGACTTGGGCTTTTGATTCTGGTTCTGGTTGCCTCCCCGTCCGCCGCCCATCAGCATGGCGAGCGCGTTGGCCTGCGGATTGTTGCCGCCGTCTTCCAGATACCCCTTATAGGTCTCCTTCAAGACATCCAGGACTTCGGAGGCGTCGGCGTATTCCAACTGGACCATCCGCGATGTCTTGTTCCGCAGCGTGTCCGGCCACTCGCTGGCGTCAAGCACCTTCAGCATCTCTTCGACTTCGCGGACCTTCGCGGTTGGTCCGGCCACGAACAGGGCGTTCAACCGCACCTCGGGGATGATCTGCAGCGTCTGCGGACCGGCCCCCATGTTGCCCAGCCCCGTCATGCCCATCAAGCTGCTGCCGAACGACGACACACCGCCGCCCATCGAGCCGAGCATGCTGCTGCTGGAACTGGACGCAGAGCTGACCGAGGCATCCGGGAGCAACTGTTGCAGCATGGTCGCGATCTCGGTTGCGTCGGCGGTTTGCAGCGGGAAGACGGTCCACTGCACCCGAGGGGGCAGAACCTCCATCGTCTGGCCGAGCAACTCTTCCATCTGGTCGAGAGCGGCTGGATCGTCCGAGGTGAGGAGCAGTTCATCGTCCAGGACGGTGATGACCACCGGGGATTTGTCGTTGGCCGATGCGCTGGTGCCGGGCTTGGCGGCTGGAACCGCCGCGTCGGGGGCGCCTTCAGCGGGCTTGGTCTCATCGGCCACGGGAGCGGGCCGATCGGTCGCTCCGTTCTCCCGCAGGAACTGCTCCAGCAACGCTGCCTCGTCACGGGCCTCGGAAGGCTCCGCTTCCTCCGCCGAAGTCTCCTCCCCTTGAAGCACAGCTGTCCGCACCAGCGTCCCGCGCGGCTTGACGGCGACGGGTTTCGGAGTGCGGTTTGTTGAGGCTGATGGCTGGGTCGGTTCTTTCGTGTTCCGGTTCTCGTTGGCTCCGTGGCCGGGACGTACGATCCCCTTCACGGGGCCGCTGGTGCTGCCTTGTCCGCGCTGGGCGGGAGTCACGATCCGAATCGGATTCGGCGAGGCGGTGCTCCACATCCGCTCGATCAGCGGTAGCAATTCCTCGGGGTCGCGACCGCTAATCGGGTAGCGGCGAAACAGCCCCGCTTCGCTCCCCTTGGGGCGACCGGTGCCGTCTTCGCCGAGTTGAGTGAGTAACGTCTTCACTTGCAGTAACTGGTCGGCAGTGCCCCGCACCATCACCTGCCGCCCGAGCAAGTCGGCTTGAATGGTCGGAGCGGCAGTGCCATCGCGGATGAACATGGATTGCAAGGTCGCTACTGCGAGACTGGCATCCATCTTGTTCAGCGCGATGACCGTCACCTGTTCGGTGCCGCCGCCGCCATCGAGTTGACGAATCAGACCTTCGACCTCGGTTTGCTGCTTCTCGTTGGCGAAGATGCTGATCGAGCGGATCGAGGTGTCTTCGTTGACGACCACGCCCGGCATGAGGGCGTCGAGAGTCTTGGTGACCTCTCGCGGCTCCGCGCTCGTGACCTTGTAGACGCGGAGGTAGGGTTTGTTCGAAGTCGCCGAGCCAGTCTTGCCTTCCGCTTCCACATCGATGGTCTTCAGGGCCGTCTCGATGAGCTTGTGATCAGCGGCTGTGGCTGTGACCAACAGGGCGTTGGTGCGGGGATCGGAAGTCATCGAGGCCGTACTCTTGCCGGAGCGAGCGGCGGTCGGAGCGGCGGTCGGCTGGGGGCCAAAGCCACCGAAGCGGGGATCGCGTCCCCGGTTATCGGCCCCACCGCCCGCGCTGACGTTCGCGACGGTGGTCTGCAATCCGAGCAACCCCCGCAGCACGATCTCCGCATCGGCGGCGTTGAGGTACTGCATCGTGTAGGGCTTGAACACCAAGTCGTTGGGTCCACCGCGTGTGGCCCCCACCAGCAGCGTCTGGATACGACGCAGATTGGTGCCGATGTCGGTCACGAGCAGCGAATTGGTAGACTTCATTCCGACCACCTTGCCTTGCGGGCCTTTGATTTGCTCCATTTCTTTAGCGATCTGCTCGACATCGACCCCTTCCAGCGGGAAGACGACGGTGAGCAGTTCATTCTTGCCGTGGGTCAGCAGCTCGTCCGCCCCGATGACCGGGACCAGATTGGGGGCGATCTCCTCGTCGATGCTGATGCAGACCAGGAAGTCATCCCGGCGAACCAGCACGAACCCCTTGGGCAGCAAGTACCCGTTGAGGATGTCGAGGGCTTCGGTCGGCGTGTATTCCTTTTTGTCGTAGTAGCTGAACGTGCCGGGCGGGACCGAGTTGAGGTCGAGCGAGAGGTTGGCCGACTCCGCGAACAGTTTGAGCACGTCCATCCACGGGGCATAGCGGAACCCGAACTTGAGCTTCTGAGTCGCCTTGGCTTCTGCCCCGAAGGAGACCTCGGGGGTCACACCGGGCGGTACTTCGACAATCATCGACGAGCGGCGCGAGGGCGTGGCCGGGGTTGCGCCGGGAGTGGGAGACGCTCCCCCGGGTACGCCTGCGGCCACATCCTTGGGCGGCGGGCCGATCAGGCCGGTCCACTTGGCCTGCTGGTCAGCGGTCAGGATCGCTGAAGACTTCGCGTTCCATTCTTCCCGGAACTTGGTTTGCTCCTCGGGGCTGGCCCGAAAGACGTTCCCCGACATCATGGCTGCCCGCTGCTCTTCCTGAAGCTTCGCCAGTTGGTCCCTCTGCTCCTGAGACAGGCCGATATCTTTAGCCACGGACTCTTGGGTCAGCGCTCCCCCTAAGCCGTACTGGGTGGAACGGTGCAAGCTGATCTGCCGCAGGCGGGTGAATTTCTCGTCTCCGATCACCTGCTTCAGCTCGGCTTCATTCTCGGCGGTGATGCGTTTGGTAATCGCATCCCGCTCGACATCCAGCATGGCTTTCTCAGTCTCGTCGTCCGTGTTCCGACTTTGCTCACGCAGTTCGGCTAACTTCGGATCCGAAAACTTCTGCATCTGAGCCTGGATCGTCTCTTGCAGCTTGGTTTTTTGCTCTTCGGAGATGCCGAGTTCTTCCTGGGTGGCGGGATTCATCAACTCGAACGTCGGCCCGCCGCCCCCCCGAGGGCCTCCGCGACCGCCTCGGCCACCACCGAATGGTCCTTGACCCAATACCCACCCATCGACCGCCAGAAACAGGAGGGCCAACGCACCGAGGTTGCGGAGATCGCGAAGATTCAGGACCATATTTCCCACCACAACCCAGAATGTCGTCCGATGAATGAAGCAGCTGTCGTCCGTACCAGAGAGTGAGAACCAACGGTCCGAGTCAAATCGCGGATCGCCGGTACTCCAAACCCCTCTCAGGGAACGGAACCGCTGACTCTGATTCTACCGTCCGGCCCCCGGTTCGACTGCTGAATCGGCCCAGCCGGAGAAACTGGCAGGTCGTTGCCGTTCTGCCGTCCTAGCCCACACCACCCGCAGCCGAGGCCACCTCATGGCATACCCCACTTCTCGTACCTTCGGACTGCCCGACCGGGTGTCATGCGGGAAATTCCGAATCATCGGTTTTCGTCGGTTCTGCTTGCTCTGCCTGATGTTCGGATTATTCATGGTGGGGAGACTTCCGGCCCAGGGACCGGAGGGCGAACCTCCGAGTGAAGGTGACCGAGGCGGAGGGCGCAGAGACCGAGGCGGGCGAGGCGGCTTCGACCCGGCTCAAATGATTGCCAGCCTGGATAAAGACGGCAACGGCGTCATCACTGCCAGTGAAATCGATCAATTGCCCGGCCCGTTCCGGGACCAATTTCAGCAGAGCGGCCTGGATTTCAACAAAGGGGTCCGCCTCGAAGACATGCAGCAGAACATCCAGCGACGCATGGAAGAACGCCGCTCAGGGGGCGGCGAGGACCGGGTCCGCGATCGCGGGCGGGACTTCGAACGTTCGGATCGCCCCGAGATCCCCCCGCCCCAAGACACGGGCCCAGGCGACGGACGCGACGGACGAGGTAATAACCGGGTCAACGGCTCCCCCGGCGGGAGCCCCGCTCCCGCCCCCTCATCTGTTCCGGGGAATAGCTCAAACTCCAAGAAGGGACGCACCCGCATCTCTCCACTGCTGCCCGACGCCTACAAGGCCCTCGACACCGACTTCGACGGCCAGATCGCCCTCTACGAATGGAGAAATGGGAAACGCGGCACGATCTCCCAGTTTGTCCAGAACGACTTCGACGGGGATGGGTTCCTGATTGCCAAGGAACTTGCCAAAGCGGTTGCCACGACTCCCGCTGGCTCGGGTGCCGCCCCCACTTCCACCTCCGTCACCGTCTCCGCCCCACCCAAGACCCCCACGGCTCCTGCGGCCCCCGTGGAAGTGACCGCAGCCGCAGCTGCCAAGGCTCTGGGGGCGTTCGGGCTGCTCGATGGCGACAAGAACGGCATCGTCGTCGGCCCGGAATGGGACAAGAGTGCCCGTCTGAAGCCGATGTTCGAGAAGGGCGGTGTCGACCTCTCCCAGCCTCTGAACCAGGACGCCTTCACCCAAGCCTACGTCCGCGTGGGGGCTGACAAGTAGGGTATTGTCAGCCCATGAGAGTCGTCTTTCGCTCCGCGAAAGGACGGTTCACCCGACGATTTTTGGGGTGCGAATCTCAATGATCGGAGAGCCGAGTTGCCCCGTGACTGCTCTCAACCCCAACGGGGTTTCGCCGCGTAGCCCAGGGTTGGCGACGCAGGAGCCTACCCTGGGATGTGTCGAGATCGGGCGCTTCCAACCCCAACGGGGTTGCGTCACCCACGTGCCAGAAACCGAAGTTGTCCCAGGGTAGCCCGCTGCGCGTGCAACCCTGGGCTATGCGGCGGAACCCCGTTGGGGTTCGGGGGCGAATTGCCTTTCCGTCGCGGGCTTGTCATGCGATGCTCTCTTCTTGTGACGCACACGCGCCGTGTCATCTCACCCAATTCCCGTTGGTGACACGCCCCCGCGTTCGGTATGCTGGTTCGGGCGCGGAACTGGTCTGCGTTCGATGGAAGTCAGAAGTCAACTGTTGCGACCTGCGGAGTCGTCCTCGTGAAGTTCTCTATCGCGTGTCTGGGTGTCCTCGGGTTGTTGCTGGCCTCGCGGGCAGGCTCTGCTGCGGACTCCGTAGAGGCCCCCACTTCAGATCAAGTGAAATACTTCGAGACGCATGTCCGACCGCTGCTGGTCGAGAAGTGCTACAAGTGCCACAACGACAAGAAGCAGAACGGCGAGCTGCGGCTCGACTCGCGCGAGGGGGTGTTGCTCGGCGGGGAATCGGGACCGGCGGTCGTCGTCGGGAATCTGGCGGAGAGTCTGCTGCTCGATGCGGTGAACTACCGGTCGTTCGAGATGCCGCCGGAGGGGAAGCTCAGCGAAGAGCAGATTGGTCATCTCACGAAGTGGATCGAAATGGGCGCTCCGTGGCCTGCCGGAGAGACGGTAGCTGCGGCGAAGTCGAGTGGCCGGGAACTGACCGCAGAGGACCGCGCCTACTGGGCCTTTCAACCGGTCAAGCGGGTTGAGCCGCCGACCATTGCGGGGGACCACTGGAGCCGCACGCCGGTCGATCCGTTTATTCTGGCCAAGATTCGCGAGGCACAACTCGAACCGGCTCCGGAGGCGGATCGCGTCACGGTCGCGCGGCGGTTGTATCTCGACCTGACCGGACTGCCGCCCACGCCGCAACAGATGGATGCCTTTCTCTCGGACTCGTCGGATAAGGCATACGAGAACCTGGTGGAGCAACTGCTGGCCAGCCCGGCCTATGGCGAGAACATGGCTCGGTTCTGGCTCGACCTCGTGCGGTATGCCGAGTCGGATGGCTACAAGCAGGACACGTTTCGCCCCACGGCTTGGCGCTACCGCGACTATGTGGTCCAGTCGTTCAACGCCGACAAGCCCTACGACCGATTCGTCATGGAGCAGCTCGCCGGGGACGAGATCGATCCGGACAATACGGATGCGGTCGCCGCCACCGGCTACCTGCGAAACGGGATCTACGAGTACAACCAGCGCGATGCATTCGGGCAGTGGAAGACGATCCTGGAAGACATGACCGAGACGACCTCGGATGCCTTCCTCGGGTTGGGCTTGGGGTGTGCGAAGTGCCACGACCACAAGTTCGACCCGCTGTTGCAAAAGGACTACTACCGATTGCAGGCGTTCCTGTGCAACGTGTCGTTCGAGGACGAACGCCCCCTGACCTCGCCGGACAAGTTGGCCGAGTACAAGTCCCAACGCGTCAAGTGGGAAGCGGCCACGCAGACCGTTCGCGAAAAGATCGATGCCCTCGAATCTCCTCGCAAGAAGGAACTGGAGAACGCTGCCGTTAATCCCTTCCAGGAAGATTTCCGAGCGATCTACAACAAGCCCGCCGCGGAACGCACGGCTTATGAGGAGCAGATCGCTCATCTGATGTATCTCCAGGTTCTCGACAAGTACGAAGGCGAACTCGACAAGAAGTTCAAGAAGGACTCCCCCGAGCGGGCCGAGTGGGAGAGCCTCAAGCAGGAACTCGCCACGTTCGATTCCCAGAAGCCCGCACCGCTGCCGACGACGCTGACCGTCACCGATGTCGGGCCGTTGGCTCCGGTGGTGCATGTGCCGGACCGGCCCAAACTCGGCGAGGTGGCACCGGGATTCCCGACCGTCCTCGATCCGGAACCGGCCACCATCGCACCCGTCTCCGGCAACTCACAGACGACCGGTCGGCGGACCGCTTTGGCCAAGTGGATCGCCTCGCCGAGCAATCCGCTGAGCACGCGCGTGATCGTCAATCGCATCTGGGCGCTGCACTTCGGAACCGGGCTGGTCGCGAGCACCAGCGACTTCGGTCGCCTCGGCGAACCACCCAGCCACCCGGAATTGCTCGACTGGCTCACGAGTGAATTCATCGCCCAGGAGTGGAGCCTCAAGTCGCTCCACAAAACGATTGTCATGTCTGCTGTGTACAGGCAGGCCAGTCACAACCCGCACGAGCCGCAGATGATGGAGTCGGGGATGCGGACCGACCCAGCCGCGAGGCTGTTGTGGCGGTTCCCGATTCGCAGACTCGCTGCGGAGCAGATTCGCGACAGCATGCTGGCGGTGTCGGGAGAACTCGACCTGAAGGCGGGCGGGCCAGGGGCCAGCCTGGATGCGAACCGCCGGTCGGTGTACTTGAAGTCGATGCGTAACACCCGAGAGCCGCTGCTGGAAGCGTTCGACCAACCCGACCGGATCGTCGGCACCGGGTCACGCAACGTGACGACCAGCCCGACGCAATCGCTACTAATGATCAACGGGGACTGGACGCTCGTGCGGGCCGCCAAGCTCGCTCACCGTTTGGAGAAAGAGATCGCGGGCAGCGACGACAGTCTCGTGAGACAGGCGTACCGGCTGGCCTATGCCCGCGACCCGCAGGAGTCCGAAATCCGCCGGGGTCAGGAGTTTCTCGTACAGGCTCGCACCCGCCACACCGTCAGCACCCCGACCCGCGTGGCGATGCCGGTGACCAGCCGCCTCGCCCTCGAACTCACCGCCGACCAGAAGCAGTACCGCCCATCCGTCTCGGGCCAGTCCTGGCCCGATGGCGACTTCACCGTCGGGGCCACGGTGCTGCTCAAGTCGATCGACATGGAGGCCAATGTCCGCACGATCGCCAGTTGCTGGAACGCCAACCAAGAAGCGGCAGGCTGGTCGCTGGGCGTGACCGGCACGAAGTCCAAGCAGCAGCCGAGGAACCTGGTCCTGCAACTCGTCGGCCAGGACAAAGCCGCTGCCCAGTACGAGGTGGTTCCGTCGGGGATTCATCTGGAACTCGACCGTCCCTATCGCGTGGCAGTCAGCGTCACCTTGGCCGAGGCGGGCCCGACCGGCGTGCGGTTCGTCGTCCACGACCTCACCCAGCCGGATGCCGCCCCGCAAGTCGCCGGGGTCGCTCACACCGTGATCGCGGGCTTGAAGACCGACCTCCCGTTCGTCATCGGCGGTCGCACCGGGACCGACAAGCACTACTGGGACGGCCTGATCGACGAGGTGCGCTACACGCACGAGCCGCTGCCCACCGAGGCCCTCCAAGCCCACGACTGGCAGACGGCCCGGAGCCTTCACGCCTGGACCTTCGAGGGCGACACTCCCCTCGCTGCCGACTCCGGTAATGCCACTCTGGAGTTCACTCCGGGCAACGCCACCGCTAACCCGGTGCTGGTCGACTTCTGTCATGTGCTGTTGAACTCGAATGAGTTCTTGTATATCGATTGAGCGTCGCCGATTGCTCCGCGCGTAGCAGAATTCGTCAGAATTCTGCCGTCACACTCAGCAGAATTCCGACGAATTCCGCGACGCCCAATGACCGCTCACTTCGGCCACCTCCGTTGCGGATTCAGAGGCGGTGGGGAATGATGTCCCGCATGAACACTCCCCGCCTGATCATCGTCTTCACCGTTGTGGCGTCGCTCGTGTTCGCAGCTCCCGCGATGCGTTAGGAGAGCGGCAGGAGACGCTGTACCGTAGGACGGGCATTCCGGCCCGTCCCTGGTAGCGGAGGGTGTTTCAGCGAGTCGCATTCCATTCTGCGACGGGCTGAAAGCCCGTCCTACTGGGGAGGCCGCCCTGCTGTTTCGGTATCATCTCTCCTACCGCTCGCCGGAGAGCATTCCACGACTGTTTGTACACAGTGCAGTCGAACGGACCCCCAGGTCCGTTTCGCCCGGACCCGGGGGTCCAGGCTACAACACGCACACATGACCGGAAGCCAGCCCATGAAAACTCGTTCCACCACAGCGGCAGGATGCCTGCTCGTCGGTCTCTTGGTCTGGAGTTTGAACCCTCTGACCGCAGACGATCCGCCAGCTGTTCTCACCCCAGCTGTTCTCAAGGCCCAGAAGGAAGCCCTGGCCCACTGGAACAGCCTCATCGGCGGTTGGCGCGGCACCGGCCAGCCGCGCCGTGGCTCCAGCACCGGAGCTTGGCGCGAAGACACCAATTGGGCCTGGCAGTTCTCCCCCACCGAATCGGCACTGGTCGGCACCGTCACCAAGGGGAAGCTGGCGACCACGCTCAAGATCACCGCCGACGCAGCCCCCGGCAAGTATCACTTGCAATGGACGAATGACGCAGCCGTCGTGCGCGAGTTGTCGGGCCAGATCGAAGACGGCAAGCTCGTGTTGGTCTCAGCCCCGGACGAACAGCAGGAGGTCCACCGTATCACCATCACGGCGCTGAATGAGCTGCGGACGTTGATCCTGTTTGAGAAGCGCAAGGCGGACCAGCAGAGCTACACTCGCCTGGCCGAAGTCGGCTACACCCGCGAAGGCACCCGCTTGGCCGGACCCGGCGGCGGGCAACCGGAATGCGTCGTCACCGGCGGCCTCGGCACAATCAAAGTCGAGCACGCGGGGAAGACCTACTACGTCTGCTGCACCGGTTGCCAGCAGGCATTCAACGACGACCCCGAAGGGATTCTAGCCGAGTACAAGGCGCGGCGGGACAAAGAGAAGGCGGCCAAGCCGTAATTCGTCCCCGTGAGATTGAGTGAGGAGGCAGCGATTGGATCTTGATGTCATTGCGATGCGGTCATTGGACTGGATCCAGCCCAATGTATTGCGAGTGGCAGAGAGTCACGGACAATCTCAGCGATTGATTTCCGCCGGTTTTCCTGTCGGGCCACGCGGTCGGCGGTTCCTGTCAGAGTTCGGGGGGATCGTCGTCCCGAAGCCGCGAGAAATGTCCAGCAAGCGAAGTTGACTCGAAACGCTCATCTGGGTGTTCCCGGGATGGGACGTGTCGAGAAAACCGACACTCGATGAACTCCTTGCGCCCCTGACAGATGTCGAATCTGACGAATTGACAATGAATACGTCATATAATTACAGACTCTCTTTTCATTCCGGGCACATACTGCATGCCTGTCATCACGACCCCACTACAGTTCTCTACATTGTCAGTGATACTGTCGGAAGCGTTCTATCAATCGTCGGAACGGGGCCGAACGACGACATCTTACTGCTGAGCGAAGCAGAGGAAACGACATACATTTACAACTTCTTTGGAAACCATGTGAATTACTACGACCACCTTGATGATGCTCTCAAGGCGATTCTCATTCGACCAGGAAGGTCCGGTAACTTCTACGAAGTACGCATGGCTCCTGACGAATATCGATGGCCCCCAGAGCTCCTTCACCCCATGCTGAATCTCTCCGAGGGAACAGATTGATGGGGGGCAAGCACTCTCACGGCTCCAGCGCCTGCACACGATACTCCCGTCCGTCAACACTCACTTGCCCCAGCACCGCACCATCTTGATGAGCGACCAGCACGCCGCCGTGGTGTTGGCTGGTCAACGGCAAGTCGCGATCGAGCGACCATGCGGTCCCCTCCGCCCGCAGTAGTCCGGCGGCGATGTAGACCGGCGGTTGGTCGCCGCCCGTGACGAGGAAACAGTTCTCGGCCACCGTCAGCGTTCTCAATTGAACGTCCGTATTCGTGGGGAATCCGGCACCAGTCAGGCTTCTCCCGGAGTCACTCCTGGCCGCTTGCAGCTGCGTCTCATCGAACTTCGCCTCGCCGATCATCAAGGAGGCCGAACCCGCGATCGCGTCCGGTGGGACCGAGAGCAAATCGGCTGGCCCCAGCGTCCGCTCCCCAATCCGCAGTGCCCAGCCGGTCCGGGTGCGGGCGGAATTGCGGACCAATCCATCATGCGTCCAATGCAGTTTGGCCGGGAGCAACGTGGGCAGATGCGACGGCACGGGAACCGGCGAGGTGCCGAGTTTCGGCTGCCACTTGAGCCACTCCTGTTTGATCTGCTCGCCGAGTGGGAAGCGGTAGCCATCACTGACCGGCTCGCCCGGTTCGGGAGGCACAGCCAGGCCGATCCCGCCCTGGAGGAGCGACTCGACGGGACTGACGTGAACGGAGAATTCGGTCAGGCCGCCTTGGAACCGCACGCCCGACATATTCCAGAACACCGTGCCGGTCCGGATCAGGTGGCGGTACTCCGGGCGGATGTAGAGGCGGGCCTCGACGCGACTCTGATCGAGGGTCAGCCCCGAGGCGATCACACCGCCAATCCGCAGCCGCCGGTAATAGACAGCTGTCCCGGGCGAGAGCCCTTGGGCATCGGGCGATTCGAGGATGATCTCGATGCCGCCGGGGAAGTCGAGGTCGGGCAGCGGCGGCTCTTCGATGCCGCGGTATCGAGCGACCGCCGGACCGGTCGTCGCTCCTGGTTGGATCGCGAGGTACTTGGCCCCGATGACCGTATCGAGACCTCCGACTCCGGTGAGGTCGAACTGCGGGCGGACGATCCAGAACCGGGTTCCCTCGCGAGCCAGTCGATCCCCATCGGGCGTCAGCTGGACGCGCACAACCAACTCTTCCAGCGACTCGGCGAAGTGGACCGCATCGACCTCCCCCACCACGACACCGTGATATCGCAGTTGATCCCCGGCCTTGATCCCGTGTCCCTCCTCAAACGTGATCTCGATCCGCCGAGGTTGGTTGAGCCACCCCCGCAGCGCCATTCCGCCCACGATCAACAGCGTGAGGATCGGGATGATCCAGACGCCCCAGGTCGGCCAATGCAACCAAGGTCGCTTCTGCTTGGCGGGTGGGAACTGCGGCGCGGGGACTGTTCCCTCGGGCGGAACGGGAGTCGCGGGGGGAGTCGGTGACTCGACTCCCCCAGTCGACTCGGCCCACAGGCCATGCGGGTCAAACGCCAGCGAGGCACTCAAGCTCGTCACCACAAACATCGCGAACAGCACCAGCCCCGGCCCGGCTCCAAAATGGACCAGCCCGCCGAGCTTCACGAACGCCACCATCACCGCCACCAGCAGCACATCCAGCATCCCCCACCGTCCCAGATGCTCCACCGCGCGGTACGTGAACGCCATGTGCTTGGGCTGCATCCGCCACTGCGGCTGACACAAGAACAGCAGCCCCGAGAGCTTCACAATCGGCAGGATGATCGAGAACAACAGCACGATGACGCCGACGAGCAGATGCCCCTCGGCAAACAGGGCCCGCACCCCGTGGAGCAAGCTGCTCTCGTGCGTCTGCCCGAGTTGTTCGATGCGGAGAAACCGCCACGTCACTGCCGGGATGAAGAGGACCATCGCAGTGAGGCAGAGGGCCAACGCCAGCCGGTTCCGGGCCTCACTGGCCCAGCGCGACCCGAGCCCGGTCTCACAGCGACCGCAGACCTCCCCCGATGTGGCGAGCGACCATTGAATCAGACCGCAGCAATGGCAACTGTGAAGTGGCATCAGGCACCTCAGTGGTAGGAGAAGTCGTAGCGAGACTCGCATGCGGAGACGGGGAAGTTCTTCCACCAGAAGTCTTACGAATTCCGCTGCGTCTGCAAACGATTGTTCCAGGATGTGGCGAAATCGCCACTGTCGGATATCGGCTTCATGCGTGGGAATGCGATGCGGGGTCGCCAGGGATGGTAGATTTCAGGGAACCTCAGGGGCGGGTGGTCTGCCTTGGCAGACCGGCCGATTCGTGAATGCGAGAGAAGATGTCGTTCGACTCGAATCTCATCGGCGTGTGGGCAGCCTTGGCGGACTTCCCATGGCGAGTTGCCAGCGCCTGTGCGGTTGCGGTGGCTGGCAGTGTCATGGCCTGGATCGCCGCTTCGCGCAGGCACCCCGAGGAACCCAACCCACTCGCCCCGGAAGTCGATTCTCTGCGGTCACTGCTGTTGCTGCGGGATTGGGAGTTGCAACTCACTCGCCGTTTTCTGAGAGCCCACGATCTCTCAGATCGCCTGCGGGTGCTGCTGGAAGCCCTGGTGACCGATCCTCAGCAGGGGTTCGCAGCGATCTTCCGGCTCGTCGGGAACGACCCCTACCTGGAGCAGTCCATTGGACTGCTCCCCGAATCAAGTCGCAAGCTGTCCCTCAACGCACGATTAGTTCGAGACATCATCGCTCAAGGTTCACTCGCGATCTCGGAAACGGAGGCGACCAACCTGCGGAGTCTGGAAGGACTCTCCACCATCGAACGGTCGCGGCTCTCGAACTTGTACTGCCTCCGACTGGGCAACATTCACAGCCCCTGGGGTCTACTGATCAGTTTGGAACTGCCTGGTGTCCAGCCCGAATCGACGGCGAACTTGAGCAGCTGGGAGCATCTCACCTCGATCCTGGGTGAGGAACTGGCCTCGCAGGAATCGATCGATCAGCAGGGAGACGAACTGGCCCTCACCCGCGAAATGCTGGAGCTGAGGTCACTGTCCGACAAGCAATTCCGCAGCCCGTCCCACATGTTGCAGGAGTTCCTGCGGCGCTTGGCTGAACTGACCGACTTTGAACAGGCCACGCTGGTCCTGAATGAAGAAGAACAGGATCTGTGCGATGTCCCGCTGTTACGCGGCGGCGGTCCGATGGCGCGCGAACTCACGGCGGGCTGGGAACTCGCCGAGAGTCAACTACTGGCTGGAGCGGGGGCCACCTCGGCCAGTGCGATCTGGAACGAATCGGAATTGAAGCGGCTGGGCGTCAATGGACCGTTTGCCTTTGCACTGATGATCCCGCTCCAACATCACGATTGGCGGATGGGGCAGTTGTGTCTGGCCCGGCGAGCGACCGGTCCGATCGAAGAGAGCCATCGAAAGCTGATCCACTGGGGGGCGCAGTTTCTGGTCGAACTCGTGGCCCGGACGATCGATCGGGCGGCGATCGAGATACAGGCCAAGCGGGACGGGCTGACGCATCTCGCAAACCGTCACACGTTTGACATCAAGTTGGATCGTATGATCGATCGTGCCAATCGCGTCGGAGGCGATCTGTCGTTGATCCTGCTCGACCTGGATCACTTCAAGGCGGTGAACGATACACACGGACATCTGGGAGGGGACGCCGCCCTCAAAGCGGTCGCACGCATCATCGAACGGTCGGTGCAAACGACGCGCGGCGGAGATCAGCCGCTGGTCGCTCGTTATGGGGGCGAGGAGATGGCGGTGTTGCTACCCGGGGTCGGTGAAGGGGGGGCGCGGCGCATCGCGGAGTCGATCCGCGAGGCCGTGCGAAGGTCTCCGATTCCGTTCGAGGGAGGCGAGTTTCACATCACGCTCAGCGCCGGAGTCTCCATGCACAGTGCGGAGATCACGACCGTCCGGGAACTCATTTCCGCAGCCGATGCCGCCCTGTACCGTGCCAAAGCCAACGGGCGCAACCGCGTGGAAGTCGCCGAATCGTTGAGCTGTGTGACAGCGGACGAGTCAGGCGTTTAGCCGCCACGTCGCCGATGTGCGATTCCTCAATCACCCGACGCGTCGGGTTGCAAAAGTCAGTGCCATGGGGTGGTCTCTGTCGCTCAACCCTCAACCCAGCTGGCGTCCGAGCGCTGTGGCCACAATGCGGCACTGGTCCATGGCCTGGGCGAAGACCTCGGGAGAGATCGTCTGGCTGGCGTCGCTCTTGGCCTGCTTGGGGTCGGGGTGGACCTCGACGATCAGGCCATCCGCGCCGCAGGCGACCGAGGCCACGCACATCGGCGGCACCAGCGAGGCGATGCCGGTCCCGTGGCTGGGGTCGACGACGATCGGTAGGTGTGTCCGCTCTTTGAGGTACGGCACGCTGGCCAGCGGTAAGGTGAACCGCGTGTGCGTCTCAAACGTGCGGATGCCGCGCTCGCACAGGATCACCTCCTGGTTCCCTTGATCGAGGATGTACTCAGCTGCGAGGAGGAATTCTTCCATCGTGGCGGATGGCCCTCGCTTCAGCAGCACTGGCTTGCGGATCTTGCCGACCGCTTCCAGCAAGTAGTAGTTCTGCATGTTCCGGGCTCCGATCTGGAGCACATCTGCGTACTTCGCCACGAGGTCCACATGGGCGGGCGTCATGACCTCGGTCACCACCGCCAGGCCGGTCACATCACGGGCCATCGCCAGGAGCTTCAGTCCCTCTTCCTTCATGCCCTGGAACGAGTAGGGGCTGGTGCGGGGCTTGAACGCACCGCCGCGCAGAGCAGTCGCTCCAGCCGCTTTGACCTTGATGGCGGAGTCGATGATCTGGGCCTCGCTCTCCACCGAGCACGGCCCCGCGATCACGCCAATTCGCCCGCCACCGATGACCAGATCGCGGACCTTGATGACCGTCGGCTCCGACTTGATCTCCTTGCTCGCCACCTTATACGGAGCCAGGATCGGGACCACCTGTTCGACCTCTTCATAGGCCGCCAGCGTGTCGCGTTCGCTGCCGCGTTTGTCACCGATGGCGGCGATGACGGTACGTTCGGTGCCGGTGATGACGTGGGCCTTGAGTCCGAGTTCTTCGACCCGGCGGACCATCCGCTGGATCATTTCGTCGGTGGCTCCGGGTTTCATGACAACGATCATCGTTCGATCCTTTCAGTGGCGGTGGCGAGTGGAGTGGGCCTGAGTGGCGGCTTCCGGAAAATGGGGCACCAGAAACAAAAAAGCTCCTGAAATCGCGGAGATTTCAGGAGCCTGGGTGTCTTTGATGAGCCGGTCACACGCTCAGCTTCGACCCGGCCCGGAAATCCCGGTGGGGCTAAAGTCATAGAACCGCCAATACGACCGGAAACTTTCCGGCAGTGGCTCGCAGTTCAGAGTTGAGAGTGTGTCCGACATGCCTATGAGTGTCGGATGATCTCCCGTCCTCGTCAAGGGGGGAACCAGCAGAATGTCAGCGACTAGAGCATTCCACTATTGCGTAAGAGCCACGCCATATCCGGGCTCTGGTTTCTGCCAAGCTCCGTCAACGCTTGATTTCAGGGTTCGCCTCCCTCGGGAGGGCGAGGCTCGGGAGGGCGAGGCTCCTGTCGAGCCGCTACCGCGAAATGACGTGTCCCCTGCCTCGCGGCTCAGTAGGAGCTTCGCCCTCCCGGCGGGCTCGGCTCAACCCCAAAACTAAGCGTTGACAAGGCACTGGGCTGTGATGTGTGTCACCCTTTCAGGGTGCAGAAGGGGCTTGGTTCTAACAAATCATTTGCGCAGCGTGCGCACATTCTGGACGTGAGTCGTACGATGAAGCTACTTTCGCCCCAGCACGTCCGCCATCTCTCCGGCGTGGTAACTCGATCGCACGAACGGCCCGCTGGAGACCAGCTTGAACCCCAAGCGGCGGCACTGGTCGCCGAGCCAGTCGAACTCCTCGGGCGGCACGAACCGCTCGACCGGGAGGTTCTGCGGCGTCGGTTGCAGGTACTGCCCGATCGTCAGCATCTCGACCCCCACCGAGCGGAGGTCGGACGCGACATCGAGAACCTCATCCATCGTCTCGCCCAGGCCGAGCATCAGGCCGCTTTTGGTCGGCATCTCGGGGGCCTCGTCCTTGACCTGCTTGAGCAGGTCGAGCGTCCGCTGGTAGACCGCGTTGCGACGCACCCGCTCGTACAGCCGCGGCACGGTTTCCGTGTTGTGGTTGAACACGTCCGGCCGAGCCTCGACGACTCGCGAAATCGCGGCTCGGTTCCCCTTGAAGTCACTGGTCAGGACTTCGACCGCAGCTCCGGTGGCCTCTCGCACGGCCAGCACGCAGCGGTAGAAATGTTCCGCTCCGCCGTCCGGGAGATCGTCCCGCGTCACGCAGGTGATGACGACATGCTTCAGGCCCAGCCGCTTGGCCGCCTCGGCGACACGCTCCGGTTCGTCGAGTTCGATCTCTTCCGTCTTCCCACGCGGGACCGAGCAGAACCCGCACGGGCGCGTGCAAACGTTGCCCAGGATCATGAATGTGGCGGTGCGGTGCGACCAGCACTCGGTGCGATTCGGGCACTTGGCACTCTCGCACACAGTTTCGAGTCGCAGGTCTTCAATCACCTGACTCGTGAACGACATCTCCGAAGTCGGCATGGGCCGCTTCAGCCACGGCGGCAACCGGCGACGCGGAGCCACGCTCCCATCCAGCGCCAGTGCCACATCCGAAGTGCAGCCCCCACTGGAGGCCGGTGCCCCAAACAGCGTGTCATCGAGTGAGAGAATCGGTAGTTCAAGCATGGGGAGGGGAGCTGTCAGCGATGAGGTGTCAGCTTTCAGCGGTCAGCATTCAGCCAGAGGGAGGTGGACACGGTCTCCACATCGTAGCAGTCGGCATTCTCGGCGGACAGAATCGCGGTGCGATTCTCCGTGGATTGGCGGAAAGCGGACGGCTGATCGCTGACAGCTTAGGATCAGGCCCGAAATAAGTTCCGAGATTCACCGTAGGACGGACTTCTAGTCCGTCCTGTAAAAGACGGACTGGAAGTCCGTCTTACGTTCTGCAAATCTGCTTCTTACTCCGGGACAACTCCTTACTTCGCCAAATCCTTCCAGTTGTTGATATCGTCCCCTTCGCCGTTTTCATTCTGGCGATTCGGGCCGGTGGACCAGATCGCGGGAGAACTGGCGTCCTGATCCTTCGTATTGGGGTATTCGTAGAACAGCGGCTGGTCCCAGGCATCCTTCGGCAGCTTGTCGATGAACGGCTTCATCGCCTTGCCCTCTTTGTCCAGCGGCTTGAGGAGGAGGTTAAGCGCTTCCTGATTCCCAGGCGGGAATTCTCCGTCATGCTCGACAGCGTACAACTCCAGCGCCTTTTCGGCGTTCATGATCGAGGTCCGCGACAGCTTCAGATTGGCTTGCTGCTGAGAATTGATGAACTTCGGCACGACCATGGCCGCGATCACGCCAATGATCGCCAGCACAATCAGAAGCTCCAACAGCGTAAAGGCACGGCGGGTACGGCGGCTGGAACGGGGACGGACAGCGGAATGGCAACGAGACTGCATGACAAACTTTCGGGCGGTCGAGGTCAGAAGGAATCGATCGAGACAACACAACTGGAATCCTTGCCGGGAGTTACCCTCGACAGGGGCGGATCGGTTTCACGATCCCATTCCCGAGTACGGATACGTTAGCAGTTCGTCGACCGCTGGGGGAGATTTCAGAGACGTTTTGCGGAAATCGGAAGTCACTCCGCGACATCACGCGCTGGCCTCCCCCGATTCGCTGCGACGCGAAGTCTTCGAAGCGGAGCACTCCCGTGATCCCGCGACCTGACGCACACCCGTTCTAAACTGGACTCCGACTGAGACTCCAAGGCTCTGGAGTCCGCTGATACAATCCGAACTCCACTTCACGAAGCATTTCAGTCGAGCGGCAGAGGAACGGAATGAATTCCGTTCTACGGCCTGAACACGAGGAACCACCCTTGGAAGCCGATTCTCGATACGAGCTGTTGGAGACGCTCGGTGCGGGCAGTTTTGCCACGGTGTACCGCGCTCGCGATAACGAACTCAACCGAGAGGTCGCGATCCGGCAGATCCACTCTCAGCTGCTCGACGACCCGCGATTTCTCGACCGCTATTGGGCCGAGGCACAACTTCTGGCCTCGGTGCAGCACCCGCACATCGTCACGATTTACGACATCGTACGCGGCAAGGGGTGGCTGGTGCTGGAGCTGATGCAGGCCAACCTGCGCGACCGGCTCTCCGGTCGCCCGATGGATTTGCGGGCGCTGCGCACGACGCTGATTCACGCCCTCAAGGCCCTCAAGTACCTGCACAGCCGGGGCATCATTCACGGTGACATCAACCCTGCCAATCTGATGGTCGACCATCGCAAGCGGGTCAAGGTCGGGGACTTTGGGATCGCTCGCCGCGTGGCCCGCACTGATGGCAGCGTCAGCCGGGGTACGGCGAAATACATGGCCCCCGAGGCTCTCTCGGGCGAGATCGCCAACGTCGGCCCGTCGAGCGACCTCTACTCGCTCGGGTTCAGTTGTTACGAGTTGATGTGCGGGGCGGCGTTTGCGGACCTTTTCCCCGGTCTGAATCCCCACGAGGGGAATGCCCAGGCGGCGTGGATGATGTGGCACGCGGCCCCGGACCGAAAGCTGCCGCCGATCAGTCATGTGCTGGAAGGGGTGCCGCCCGACTTGGCAGCGGTGATCGAGCGGATGATCGAGAAGAATCCCAAGGCCCGGTTCCAGTCGGCGGAGGAGGTTCTGTCACAACTCGGCGATGACTCGAGGGGAGTCGATCGGGAGACCACCACTGCGGGCGACACGAGCACGACCGGGAAGTCTCCGCCCGGTCCGCGCTGGTGGGTCATCGCGGTGTTTGCGGTCTCCGTGCTGATGTCATTGGCGATGCTGTTCCTGCCGTCCGGAGCATCGAAGCCGGTGGTCGCTCTGCCCTCCAAGCATGCGATTGTGCGGAAGGCCGACCTCGTCAAAAACATCATGGAGATCGAGGACCAGATCACCGGTATTCCCGAGGAAGCCCCCCTCCCGCCCAAGTCCAGAATCCGTCTCCGCCTCCAAGGCGAGGCCGAACGGTTCATCCTCCCCAAGGAGATCCAACCCGGCGACTGGATCGAAATCCAACCCCCAGCCACTCCCAAGGGAGAGGCCGCGATGTTCATCTCCCGACCAATTCGCCAACAGGGTGAGCTGCGGCAAGTCGACGCGGCCGCCGGTCAGATCACCGTCTCCATCAGCTCCGGTCGACTGAAGGATGAACTGGCCATGCACGTCCCCGAGCGGGCGCAGATCACCCTGAATGGGCAGCCCGCGACGTTGAAGGAACTGCGGCGGGACGACCGGATGGAGGTCGAACACCTCCTCGATCCACGAGGTACGAAGGGGGAACTGGTGAGTACCCTGATTGTTCTGCGGAGCCAAGAGTCAACAGGGTTTATCGAGTCCATCGACCTGCCGAATCGCACGCTGATGATCACGGAATCTCGCGGCCAAAAGGGGGGCCGTCTGACGACCTTGGCCCCCGATGCCACGCTGGCATTCTCCAGCGGACAGCCGATGAAGCTGGACGATCTGCGAGTCGGCGACCGACTGACGGTACTGGCCGACTCGCTCGTGCGTGCCATCGTCGTCACACGCGGCGACAGCACGGATACCGGCCTGTTCCTGGAGTCGCGCGAGGACGCCACGTTTCTGATGCGGGCCGATTCGGGGAACGAACTGCTGCTGACGGTCACGCCGGAGACGGATATCCGGTTGGGCCAGGATCGCGTCACGATCGGCGACCTGCGCCCGCAGATTGACCGCCTGAGCGTGACGATTCACAACACCGAGGGCCGCCAGCAGACGGCCACCTCGATCGACGCCACGCGCGGCGTGAAGCATGACCGCTGGGCCATCATCCTCGGCAACGGGACATTCGCGGATCGCACACTTTCCCCCCTGCCCCACCTCGTAGCCGATGCCGAGTCGCTGCACCGCACGCTCATTGGGCGCTACGCAGTCGACCGCAATTGGACCGCTCTACTCGTCGACAAAGATGTCCAGACCGTCCGCGACGAGTTCGAACGCCTGCTCCCACGCGTCACCCCACCGATGCAGTTGATCGTGGTGGTCCTCGGCCACGGATACCTTGGTCCAGATGGCAACGCCTACATCGCGTTCAAAGATTTTCAGTGGTCGTCGATGGCCACCACCGGACTCCCACTGGATGGGCTGGTCGATTTACTCGAGCGCTGCCCGGCGAAGGAGAAGCTGCTGTTGCTCGATCTGACGCATGCCGGGGACCACCCCGATGTAGCCGGGCAACCCGATCTGCCGAAGCTGCTGCTGACGCTGAAGACCCCGCTGAAGACGGTCCGCATCATCGGAGCTTCGTCCGAGGGAGAACGGAGTCTCACCATCGACGAAGGTCGCCGCAGCTGGTTCGGCCCCCAGCTCGACCGAGCCTTCGCCGGAGCAGCGGACATCAATCGCGACCTGACAATCACCGCCGACGAACTGATGAAGTCCCTCGAATCCGCCGCCTTCGACAGCGACCCGCCCGCGCTGCAACACCCATTCCTGTGGCCGATGCCGGAGACCCCGTAGGATGGGCACTTTTTCCCGTCCCCGTTCGACGTTCGCTTGGCCGAGAACGCTGACATGGTGCGGAACCGATCTGGCCCCTGCCTCTTCGGCGAGCGGTCACTATCATCTGACCGTGGGATAGGCTTCCAGCCTGTCGATTGTTTGAAGAATGACAGGCTGGAAGCCTATCCCACGGGGAAAACAGAAATCGCCTGTCGCCTGACTGAGACGCCCACACCTCGGACGGGCAAATGGGCCCGTCACTCGAACTCGCCTCATCCCACATGCCCCAGGAACAACCGCAAGCTGTAGATCACGACCGCTGACACCACCAGTGTTCCGACGACCAGCAGGAACCGCGCCGAGGCTGCTCGCTTCGTCGCCACGATCTGAGCGATCACGCACACGAAGGCCACGACCGCCATCTTAAACATCAGCAGCCCCTTCACCCCCCAGTGATCGAGGAAGTACCGGGCCACCGGGTTCGATTCATAAAAGTTGCCCAGCCCCATCTCCCGGTGGGCCAGCATCCAGTACGTCATCGCGAAATCGAGGACGTTGACCAGGATGAAGACCGTTGTCTCGGTCTCCAGTGGCAGCTTCTGGCGGAAGCCCCAGAAGAACAGACGCCCCAGCGGGCTGTGCGGGCTGGACTTTTTCATAGAGACTTCCGGATGGTAGCCACGTTCGCCAGAACGTGGGCGAGTGGCCAGAGTGCGTGGCTGCCAGTGTCGCATCGATCGGGTACGTCGAGCAAGCTCGATGGCTAACGGAATGCCTTCGGTTTTGGTTTCTTCGCGGCTGCCTTCTGGGCGACCGCCTTCATCTTGGCAGGCTTTGCGGCCCCGCGCGCGGACTTGGCCTCGGCGTTCTTCTCCAGCGCCGCCTCGTAAGAGGCGATGTGCTGCTCGACCGTCGTTCGCCGCACCGCCTCTGCGACCACCTCCAACGGCAAGTCCTCCAGCTTCTTGAACCGGATGCAACTCTTCCCCATGTCGAGCCTCTTCCCGGCCTGAGCGAACTGGTCCCGCAGCCAACTCTCGTCGTTCCCGCTGGCATCGCAGGAGAGCATGTACAGCGACATATAGTTCTTCTGCGAGGCCAGGCAGGCGAACGACAGCGGCTGTTTCGGGTCGCAGTGGTATCCGGCTGGGTAGAGGAAGTGCGGGACGTAGTAGCCGATCATGCCGTACAGCATCCCCTCTTCGAACCCGGGGGTGAGGTTTTTGCGGATCACATCGCGAATGGCGGAGATCGCCGAGCGGCGGTCCTCGGGGAGTTCTTTGAGATACGCGGCCACGGTCTTGGCTTGGCTTTGCATGAGTGAACTCCTTCTGGATGATCGCTGAATGCGGATCGTTCTACTGAATGCACCCGCGTGCCGTCAGCGGCCAGACGCACTCGACCACTTCGTTCCGCATCCCATAGAAGAAGTTGTGCAGCACGTTCGTATGATCGCAGTAGCCGGGGATCAGAATCACTTTATCTCCAATGACGAGGTTCTGCGAATCCGGCCCCAGTTCCAGCGTCAGATGTTCCGCACTGAGTACGGGGTTCACCGCATCCGCCAGCCTCCGTCCCCCGGCCACTCCCACGACCTGCGGCGGGTAAATATCCGGGTGAATCGACTTCCGTCCCGAGTCCAGCACCGCCCGCTCCAGCGTCGGTCGGCTGACCACCGTGGCGATCAGCATCAGCGCCGATTCGAGCCCGGTGACGCCGCACTTCTCCAGATAAAACGGGTCGGCAAACGTGCCCCCGCCCGCCTGGGTCTCGGTGATGTGCGGGCTGTCGACGGTGATTTGATAAGAGCCGGTCCCGCTGGCGCTGATGATGTCCGCACACAGCCCGTCGCGTTGGAACCGCTTCGCTGTGTCGCCCAAGATCGCCATGGCAGAGGCGATCTTGTCTCGTTTCTCTGCCTCATCCGCGATGGTCAGCAGATGCCCTTCGTAGCCCATGACTCCGACCAGATCGACATGCGGCAGCCCCGCCACTCCGAGAGAGAGAGCCTGCGTGTCATGCCCCGGCCTGACCCCCACGCGATTCAACCCGAGGTTCACCTCCAGGATCACGCGGCACCGCACACCGAGCCGACCACACACTTCCGACAGAGCTTCCGCTTGAGCATAGTGATCGACCGCCACAATCGGCGTCCCCATCCGGCACAGTCCGGCCAGCCGCTCGAGCTTCTGCCGACCGACGACCATGTTCGCGATCAGCACATCGGGGATGCCCGCCTGGATGAAGACCTCCGCTTCGGAGACCTTGGCCACCGTGACCCCGATCGCTCCAGCTCGCAACTGCTGATGCGCAATCGCCGGAGACTTGTGACACTTCGCATGCGGTCGCCACTGCTTGCCGGCCTTGGCATGGGGCGCTGCCATTGCCCGAATGTTGGCATCCATCCGGTCCAAATCAATACACAAAGCCGGTGTATCCAGTTCCGCCAGATGCCGACCAATCACAGCTGAGGGGATCATGTGTGGGCTTTCTTCATGGGCACGACACCCTCCGGATCACTTCAGTCCCAATCTCTGCTGGGGACTGCATCTCTTCGAAGCTCCGCTTCACCGAGGGCCAGAGGACTCGACTCAGGCGAGCGGCATGAGAGAAATTACCAGTGATCAGCCGCAGGGCGCTAGCCCACGGCTGAAACCGGACGCTAGCGAGTTCCGGCTGATAGGTAGATTCTCATCTGCCGCCCGACTAAGTGATCGTACTCGATGCCACACGGCGAAGGCAGTTCTGATGCCGGAGGCAACCAACTTTTCCTTACGCGTCGGCCAACTCCTCGCTCAGCACGCACCACTTCTCCTCGGCTTCTGTCAGTTGGGCGGCGATGACGATCATCTCCATATGCACCTGCATGGCCAGTTTGGCGTCGCTGGTGTTCATGATCTGCTCGTTGAATGCCTTCTTCTCGCTGTCGAGGCGGGAGATCAGCTTCTCGATGTTGTTGATCTCTTTGCGGATCTCGCGTTCGTTGCGTTTCGCGGCTTTGGGGGCGACTTTGGCGGCGGCTTTGCTGGCCTGCACGGGGGCCTTGGACAGCTTGTTGGTGGCGAGTTCGCGTTCACCGTCCTCGATCTCCTTGTTGATCGAGTACAGGTACGCCTCGTAGTCGCCGTAGTAGTTGACCACGCGGCCATCGCGGACTTCGATGATGTGAGACGCCACTCGCTTCATGAAGTGGCGGTCGTGGCTCGTGAAGATCACCGTCCCCTTGAACCCCAAGAGCGCCTCGGCCAGCGAGTCAACCGTATCGACATCCAGATGGTTTCCCGGTTCGTCGAGGATCAGGATGTTGCACTGGCTGAGCAGCACGCCCGCCATGCACAGCCGCGCCCGCTCGCCCCCGGAGAGAACCGAAATCTTCTTATAGATATGGTCGCCCCGGAACAACAACGACGCCGCGGCGTTGAGCACTTCCTGCGTCTTGGTCCCCAGCGGGGCGTGTTGTTCGAGGTACTCGAACACCGTCTGTTTGTCGGGCAGGCTGGTGTAGACGTGCTGAGCGTACACCCCGACCTTACAGCCGTGACCCCAGCGGACCTCGCCCTTGAGCGGGGCCAGCGAGTCGACCAGCGAACGCAGGAACGTGGTTTTTCCCTGGCCGTTGTCCCCCACGATGGCCGCGCGGCTGCCGTGGTCGACCTCGATATTGATCTCGCTGGCGACGGGCCGATCGGGGTAGCCGATGGTCAGATCGACGCAGCGGAGGGCGGTCCCCTTGCGGGGTTCGACCAGCGGGGCGCGGATCGAGACGGTCGGCTCTTCGGCCTCGATCTCGGTCACTTCGAGGCGTTCCAGCTGCTTGGTTTTGCTGCGGGCCTGAGCTGCGGAACTGGCGCGGGCCTTGTTCTTGGCGATGAAAACTTCCAGCTGCTTCATCTTCATTTGCACGGTGGCATTAGTCTTTTCGAGCCGAGTCTTGAGCTCGGCCTGGTACTCCAGGAAGGCATCAATCTTGCCAGGGAACATCGTCAGCTTGCCGCGTGACAAGTCGAGCGTCTGCGTGCAGGTCGCCCCCAGGAACGCCCGATCATGCGAGACGATCAGGCACGCCTCCTTATAATTCCGCAAGAAATGTTCGAGCAGAATCTGCGTCCGCAGGTCGAGAAAGTTCGTCGGTTCGTCGAGCAGCAACAGGTTCGGATCGTGCAGCAGCAACGCTGCCAGCTTCACGCGAGTCTGCCAGCCGCCGGAGAGCTTGGAGACCGGGCCGTCGAGGTAAGCGCCCTTGATTTCGAACTGCCCGGCGACTTCGCCGCAGCGCCAATCGGGCTGGCCGCTGTCCCGCATCAGGAACTCCAGTGCGGTCTCTCCGGGCTGGAACGGGTCGTGCTGCCGCAGATATCCCAGACGCAGCCGGGGATGGCGAATCACCTCGCCCGTTTCGAGTTCCTCTTCGCCGAGCAGCACCCGCAACAGCGTACTCTTTCCCGCCCCGTTGCGACCGACGAAGCCCACCTTCACGTCATCCGTGATCGACGCCTCAGCCCCGTCCAGTAGAATCTGCGAGCCGTAACTCTTGTGAGCATCCCGAATTTGAAGCAACACTGCCATGTTCGAACCAGTCCCGACGAACCAACCATTCCGAGACAGGCGACCCCGCCTCCCAGAAAAATGTGAGGCGGAGAGTGTATCGAGCCGAGCCGCTGGACGGGAGGTCAACGGGATTCGCGGTCACATCGGGTCTGCCCACGATCCCTGGCAACCCGAAATCTTGGCCAGTCCTGGGATTGGCCAATCGAGGTGCCATTGGCCGCTGTCTGGGGGTGTGGCAATCTTGACTGGCGCGATATGGGTGGGATGGGTAAGCTGCTGGCTATTGAGCCTCATTTCGAGGTGAAGCACGGGCTGGGAGCGAGATCATGGACGGAGCGAACGGGGTGGTGGGTGA
>JAYTWO010000037.1:0-5902 GCA_043743415.1 Planctomycetota bacterium | reverse complement strand
GATCCGGGAAGATCAAGGTGTACCAAACCATCGGCGCTGGCGCAAGTCTTCCCATTGCCCGCAGACTACCCATGGGTGCGCGCTGGCCCTGCCCCACCTCCCACAACGACCAATCCAGCCGCGCGAGGATCCCATCAAACAACCGCACCGGATGGTCCGCCGCAATCACCTCGTCCAGCTTCGTCGCAAACAACACCATCTGCGACCGCGACTCCGGTGCCCCCGACCAATAATCCATCACCGATCCCTCCCCGCTGGTCCCACAACAGGCGGAATGGTAAAAAGTATGGCGATTAAAGCAACAGGCCGTTACGTCTGCCGCTCGCTCATCAACCGTAAGACGGGCTTTCCAGCCCGTCTCGTCCGCGGGACCAACGCCCGCATCACGCGTTACCTCGTTCGAAGATTCACTCCCCGCACGGGACGGCCTGGAAATGCCGTCCTACATTCGGACGGGCCAAATGGGCCCGTCCCACGGACTCTCCCCATGAAACTCTGGATCGTCATCGCGGCCCTGATACTCGGTTCGACAACCACCTCGTTCGCCGCCGGGGGGACAAGCGTCGTGGCCTCGAAAGGCCAATCCGCCTATGTCTCCAAAGGCTGGCCCGAAGGGGCCGGTGAGCTCGCCAACGATCCGGCTCGCACGACCGGCTGGAACGACTGGTTCAGTGAGTGGCCCAACGATGTGAACCAGTACGCGATGGAAGTGCAGTCGATGGAGGACATCAACCGGCTGATCGAGAAGCTGGCTGCCGTGAAGGCCGAACTGAAGCAAGTGCGGCTGTGCCCGCTGCCCGAGCCAAAGGGATTGGGGTGGGTGTCGAGTGTTCCCCCAGGGAACAATATTCCGGTGATGTTCTCGATCGGGGATCAGACGCGGATGGACCAGTGGTATGCGAATGTTCGCAAGCCGTTCGGCGTAATCGAGTTCGAGGATTGCCCCGTCGCAGTTCCACCGACCCTGACACTCTTCGTCCAGAATCCCGTCATCGACCTCTCGAAACTGAAGATCCCCGCAGGCGTGACGGTCGCGGAGGGTTATCTCCCCACGGTGTTTCATCAGCCCAACACCAAGCAGGATCGCGAGCAGCGCGAGAAGTCACAGCCTCCGCCCATGAAAGGCCAACCCCTACCCCCCGATGTCCAGAAGGCCCACGAGCGAATTCAGGCATTCATTGAGAAGCGAAAATCCGCGTCAGACAATGCAGAAGGAGAGGTTCCTCCCGGCCCCGCTCCGGTCGTGGGCAACGCCTCGCCGGTGGATCATCTGGCGTGGGGCTCACACTCTTCCACACTCTACACGACGGGGAAGTTCAACGGCCTGGGCCAATGGATGTTCACGATCCGGGGCAATACGGATCATGGAGAACTCGTCGGATGTGAGCTAAATCAACTGGTGCGGATGCCAAACCACCCGAACTCGATGGCCGTCGGCGGACGACCGACGATGATCGTCACCGGCACGAATGTCGGAACCGTAGAACTGCGACAGAGCGACACATTACAGCCAAAACAGATATTCCAAGTCGGCCCCGAGTCCAGTGTCTACGCCGTCGCGGTTGATCCGCAGGGGCAACAGGTCGCTGCGTGCCGTACCGATGGAACGGTCCTCGTGTGGAAGGTCGGCGAAGACAAGCCTTCGCATCAGTTGAAGAAGGCGAGCCGCGAGGGCGAGCGCATGTCGGCACTGGCGTTCTCACCGGATGGCAAGTCGCTCGCCACATTGAGCCGCTATGGCTACCTCGCGCTGTGGGATCTCACGAAGGGGGAGCCGCTCGGGTCGCCGATTGATCCAGCAGGCGGTGAGCAATCGAAGTTACAGTTCACTCCCTCGGGAGACCGTCTCGTGGTGGTCGACCGAGCTGCCATTCGGTTCTGGCACCCGCTGCAAGAACCGAAGCTGCGGGAGGTGATTCCGCCGGAGGCTGTGTGCCCTCGCTATCCGAAAAAGGATGACACCCTTCCGGATGGTCGAGGCACCCGGCCAGACTTCGGCCACGACATTCGCTTCGCAGGTGTGATGGCACTCTCCCCCGATGCGAAACGTGTCGCGAGCATCACCGAGACGGGTGGTCTGGCGATTTGGGAGATCGAGTCCTTGAAGGTGCTCGCCACCTTTCCGCCACCGGAATTTGTCAAGGCGTGGGAGCATCCGGGGATGTCCTTCGAGCGGATCGCCTACTCGCCGGATGCCAAATACGTCGCGGCGTCCGCTCACTCAGGGGGTTTAGCGGTCTGGCAAGTGGAGTAGTCAAGCACTGGCCGTTGGACGGTCCCTCCCCACTCATCGCGATCTTCCATTTTCTGTCAAGCAACGCTTTCGAGGACCGCTGTTCTGTGGCGGATCGTCCCGAGGCGAAGCGTTCCGGCTTTCCCGGAGACATCGCGATGGAATACCTTCCACACGACACGGTGGCCACTCCGCCACTCCGATGATCCCCAGCCGGTACACCGATTCATGTCCGACACCGCGTGTCGCGGGATTGACTCATTTCCCCTCGGGATTACACTGTTGGTGCGAACCCCGCACGGATTCTCGGTGTCCTGCCCGAACCATGAACCACACCATCCACCTGCTTGGCCGACTGCTCCTTACTTCCCGCGGGAAGTCTTAGGCCGGTTGGCGAACGCGTTGCGATTCACCCTCAGCCTTGAGACTCTCCTGGGAGTCTTGAGGCTGATTTCGTTTCGGGAGCGGCAGACGTGAGTCTGTCGAGTCCACGAAGTGTCCACTGTCACACAACTCCCCCGACTCACGTCGGGGGCTCGCTGGGATCTCCACCATGTCCGACATGATCACCATCTTCGACACGACCTTGCGCGATGGCGAGCAGTCGCCGGGTTGCAGCATGACGACGCCCGAGAAGCTGGAGATTGCGAAGGCGCTGGTGGAACTCGGTGTCGACGTGATCGAGGCGGGGTTTCCGATCGCCTCGCCGGGTGACTTTGAGGCGGTGACGCAGATCGCCAACACCTTTGGCGACCAGGCCGTGATTTGCGGGTTGGCGCGTTGCCGGACCGAGGACATCGACCGGGCGTGGGACGCCTTGAAGGGGGCCCAGAACGTCCGCATTCATGTGTTCCTGGCCACGAGCGCGATCCATCGCGAGTTCAAGCTCAAGATGGCCAAGGAGGAGATTGTCCGCCGCGCGGTCGAGATGGTGAAGTACACCTGCGACAAGATGGCCTCGCGCTCGGACATCATCATCCCGAATGTCGAGTTCTCGCCCGAGGACGCGGCCCGCACCGAACTCGACTTCCTGTGCGAAGTCGTCGAGAAGGCCATCGACGCTGGAGCCACCACGGTCAACATCCCCGACACCGTGGGCTACGCGACCCCCAACCACTACTTCAAGGTCATCTCGCACCTCAAGCAGTTCGTCCCCAACATCGGCAAAGCGGTCATCAGCACGCACTGCCACAACGACCTCGGCATGGCCGTTGCCAATAGCCTGGCGGCTGTGGAAGCCGGGGCGCGGCAGGTGGAATGCACGATCAACGGCTTGGGCGAGCGGGCCGGAAACGCCGCTCTGGAAGAGATCGTGATGGCCTTGCGGACCCGCAAGGACTACTACGGCGTCGACACCAAGATCAACACGCCGCGTCTGTTCCCCACGAGTCGGCTCGTCTCCAGCATCACCGGGATGAAGGTCCAGCGGAACAAGGCGATCGTCGGCCAGAACGCCTTCGCCCACGAGGCCGGGGTGCATCAGCATGGCATGCTGCAATCGCGAGAGACCTACGAAATCATGCGTCCCGCCGATGTCGGTTATGTCGGCCAGAACCTTGTCCTGGGCAAGCACAGCGGGCGGCATGCCTTCCGCGCCCGCTTGACCGAACTCGGCTATCAGCTCGACGACGCCACCGTGCAGAAGGTCTTCGACGACTTCACCGCCCTGTGCGACAAGATCAAGGATGTCAGCGACTCGGACATCATCGCCCTGATCGAGAACCGTTCGCAAACCGGCCCGGCAATCTGGTCACTCTCCAATTTCCAGGCCCACGCGGGCACCGGCACGCTCCACTCGGCGTCGATCGAATTGACGCACCTCGATGGCCACACGGTGCAGGACGCCGCCACCGGCGACGGCCCGGTTGACTCGCTGTTCCGTGGCCTCGAACGCATCACCGGGGTACAGGTGCAACTCAAGGACTACACCGTCCGCAGTGTCTCCAGCGGCACCGCCGCCCTCGGCGAAGCGAGCGTGGAAGTCGTTCACCTCGACCGCGCCTACCACGGTAAAGGGGTGAGTACCGACATCATTGAGGCCAGTGCGCTGGCGTACCTGAACGCCCTCAATAAAGTGCTCTCCAGCACCGATGGCCGGGCCATCCACCCGCAGCATGGGGCGTGAGGGTGACGTAGTGACGCAGGGTGGGACAAGCTCGCTTTGGAGCGCTGGCCCACCCTGTCTAGCGCGCGTCGTTGGAATGGTGGGCCTGCGCCCAAAGCGGCTGGCCCCACCCTACATCGCTGGCCGCAGCGTCGACCAATACATCGAGGCCGCCAGTACCTGCGTCGCCTACAACGGTGGCCTACAACTGTGGCCTCACAGTGCGAGTGCATCCCTCCCGCTCAAAACACTGGCGGCCCAAAGCGACCGCCTGTGGCACCCGACGCGGTCGACGCACGCACCCAGCCCCGGGGTTGCAATCCCGGGGTTTTGGCGGGCATCGAATCATTTATTTTAAAAAACTTCCACAGAATCTTTCGCACTTCATCTTGGCTTCAGGTTGCCCTTCCTAATGTGGAGTCGTGAAGGCCAGTGTCACGCAACCATTCGGACCGACGGACTGACCTTCACCGACACTCGTCGCTCGGGAACTCCTCGCGGAAGGAAACGATCATGCCCATTCAGAACACGCTGCAGACCCTGTGGAACCATTGGACCTCCTCGGTGAGTGGCCATCGCCGCCGACCGGCTCCTCGGGGACAACACTCGACCGACCTGGAAGCCCGGCAACTGCTGGCCGGGCTCATCGCCCCGGCACCGGCTGTTCCGTCATTCAACGGGATGGGAAACAACCTCGCGCATCCGAACTGGGGTAGCGCGGGGAGCGATCTGCTGAGGCAGGTCAAGGCCGCGTACAGCGACGGGATCTCAACGCCCGCAGGAGCCAACCGACCCAGCGCTCGGGCCATCAGCAGTGCCGTAGCCACACAGACTGGAGAGTCCGAGAGCGAAGCCGGACTGTCCAACTTCGTGTATGCCTGGGGCCAGTTCATCGACCACGACATGAGCCTGACGACGAGTGCCACCCCCAAGGAATCGTTTCCCATCGCGGTCCCGAAGGGCGACCCGCTGTTCGACCCCGCGAACACCGGCACACAGACCATCTCCCTCAGCCGCTCCAAGTGGGATCCCGCGACCGGCAAGAGCACCACGAACCCCCGCCAGCAGGTGAATGACATCACTTCGTACCTCGATGGGTCGATGGTCTATGGCTCCAGTCAAGCCACAGCCGATTCACTGCGGACCTTCCAGGGAGGGAAGCTGAAAACCAGCGAGGGGAACCTGCTGCCCTCCGAGAACACGATGTTCGTCGCGGGGGACATTCGGGTGAACGAGAACCCCGAGTTGACCTCGATTCATGTCATCTTCCTGCGCGAACACAACCGGATTGCGTGCGAGGTGGCCAAGTCGAATCCCGCACTCTCCGATGAGCAGATCTTCCAGCAGGCCCGCCTGAAAGTGATCGCCGAGATCCAGGCGATCACTTACAACGAGTTCCTCCCCGCGCTGCTCGGCCCGAACGCGATCCGGCCCTACACCGGGTACAAGCCCCACGTGAATGTGGGCATCGCGAACGAATTCTCCACAGCGGGATTCCGCGTGGGACACACGATGGTCGGAGATGACATCCAATTCCTTGACGACCAGGGGAACGAGATTCGCGA
>JAYTWO010000036.1:0-19961 GCA_043743415.1 Planctomycetota bacterium | reverse complement strand
CGTTGAGGGTTGAGCCTTGAGCGTTGAGCGAACGGACTGACTGGTTCTCGGCCCCTTGTCACTTGCCCCTTGTCACTTGCCCCTTCCACCTCTGAGTCTCCCCTTCCTTCATTCACCTCTAACCTCTCACCTCTCACCTTCCCCCCCAAGCCAATCACCGGCAAAATCGAAGTCAGGCACAACAGCCCCCCCGACCCAAATAAGACGACGTAAGCATTGAGCTTTTCCCCGGCGGGCCATGTCTTGGTCCGGTCAAAAATCGCAGCTGCGAGATAGGTCATGCACACGGTGACCAGCGATATGGCCATCTGCCGCCGCGCCAGCATCTTGCCCCACTGGACCTCGGGAACCAGGTCAGAGAGCCAAGAAAGATAAGCGGTGTACGACACGCCCATCAGCAGATACCACAGCCCCAGCAACAGAATGATCGCCGGAATCGCTCCCGTCGACCCCGGCACCATCCCGGCATACACCAGCCCCGGAATGGCCAGTGCAGCGAGCCGGGCCAAGACTAGCGACACCCACCACACCGTCTTGCGGCCTCCCCAGCGCAGCACCAGCCAGCGGGTGACAATCGCCAGCGACTCGGCGGCCTCGGGCGTGATCTGCATCACGGCAAAGGCGACAGCGAACCCTTTGAAAAACGGGTTCGCAAAGTAGTTCAAGAACCCGCCCGTGGTCAGCGCATGACCGGCGGAGAAGAGCAACTGGCCGACGAGTACCCGGCGGATGATCGAACGCGATGGGTCGGGTGATGAGGGGCTGATCACTGAGGACTGTTCTTCCGAATGGACACGTCTGCTCAACTGACGTACGTCGCCACGTTCGCCAGAACGTGGGCTGACTGAACCAGTCTTCAAAACAATGTGAACGCCTGATAAACGCTTCCCTGATGACGCCGGTCGAGAGCGTTTGCCCACCTTCTGGCGAAGGTGGCTACGTGCTTACAACGGCTCAATCCCCGCCAACTCTGCCGCAAGTCGCAGCTTCTCCAGCACGTCCTCTGGTAGCGGAATCCCGTCGACCAGGGCCTGGCGGCGAAAGGCCCACTCGCGCTCGCCCGGCAGCAGCACGCGCTCGACCCCCGCGGCGGTCGGGGCGGCATGGATCTCGTCGGAGAGGTGTTTGATCCGGGAGGCGAACTCGGCGCGCTCGGCTACGGCGGCGACATCGATCACAATGAACCCGGCGTTGTGGCGCGAGGGCTTGTGCGGCTCGTCGAACATCCACCTCCCGACCTGCCACGTCATCGCTCCGCCCGGCAGCACCCCCGCAAGGATCTCCGCCCACAGACCCAGACCGTATCCCTTGTACCCCGCCATCGGAGCCAGCGAGGCGTTCATCGGATACAGACTCCCATCGGTCGTCGGGTTCCCATCGCGGTCGATGATCCACGTCGGCGGGATCGGCTCGCCGCGCGTATGAGCGGCATATACCTTGCCCCCGGCCACCGCAGCTGTGGCCATATCGAGGAGGATCGGGTCGCCGCCCAGGACCGGGATTCCGTAGGCATACGGGTTGCTCCCCAACACCGGCCCGCGCGACCCCGGACCCGCGACACTCGGCATGTCGTTCCCCACCACATGGCAGATGAACCCGGCCTGCGCAGCGTGAGCGGCGAAGTACCCGGCAGCTCCAATGTGTCCGGTGTTCGTCAAGCCGACATAGGCAATCCCCACATGGCGGGCCTTCTCGAGCGCGGTCTCGATGGCAAACATCCCGCCCACCTGCCCCAGCGCATGATCCCCCTCAATCACCGCCCAGCCCGGCCCCTCGCGATCCACACGTGGCACCCCCGCCACGCGATACCCGCCCCCCTTGAGCCGGTTGATGTACCCGCTGAGCAGCTTGGTCCCATGCGTGAAGACCCCCATCGAGTCGGTCGTGACCAGTGCATCTGCGGTGGTGGTCGCGTCCTTCCGGGACATCCCGATCTGAGTCAGAGCGCGGATGCAGAACGATTGCAGGGCGTGAATGGAGATTGGCATGGTGGGGTATGGTTGAGATGGGAAGTGGCGGAGATGGTTCCGCCCGTTTAGCCGCGACGCGAAGTCTTCGAAGCGGAGCGAGCACTCGTCTCCTCACCGTTGCCGCTTGGGCCGGGGAGCTGGGGTGGTCCCGCCGTTGGCTTTCTTCTCCAACCGCTTCTCGATCAGTTGCTGAAGCAATCCGCCCGCGCTCTTGAAGCCGATGCGCTTCCCGAACTCACCCAGAGCCTTCCCATCTAGCTGGGGGTTGTCGAGCGTACCGCCCATCTGAAACGGGATCGCCTCGCCCTTCAGATTCGCCAGCAGCGGCTTGCCCGCCGTCCACTTGTCCGGGATCGGTACGGAGAGTTGGAAGTCGATCGTCTCATCCAGGCCGACCGACCCCTCACTCTGGACGACGACATCGCCGAACCCGACCTTCAGGTCTTTGTGATACACCCGTCCCTCAGTGAACTCAAACGGCACCTGTTGCTGTTCGACCTGCATCCATTGTGCATTCGCAGCGGGTGGGCGACCCAGGATGGTCTGCAGACCTCCGATTGCATCAATGATCTGCCTCGTCAGTGGGCCGGGGCCGACCTGAGCTGAGTGGATGTCGATTACCCCCTGAAAATCGCCTGCATGCGGAGGGGCCAGGGCGACTCGCGCGGGAGAGGCCGACAGCGAAAACTTCCCCTCGATACTCGTCGCCGATCCCAGGATCGGCGAGACGAAGCGCAGCCAGGTGTCGCTCATCTCCTGGGTGAAGTCGACATTCTCAAACACCGGCCCGCCGTCGAACACGAGGTATTTCCCCTCGGGAGCGAATTCGAATCGAGGAGAGGCCACCCACCGTCCCTCGCCGATCGGCAACCGGTTCGGGTTGATCGACAGTTGGTTCTCGGACCAGTCGACATTGACCAGGGCGTTCTCCGATTTGAACCCCATCACGTTCGCCGAGGTCCACTGCACATCGGCATTGATCCGCAGTGGTGCGGCAGCGACGAGGGCATTCGCCGGGACGGCTCCAGCATTCGTCAGGGGCACGGGAGCCATCGCGGCTGATGTTCCCGAGCGCAAGGCGCCTTCGACCCGAATCTCACCCAGTTGGAGCCCCTCCACTTGAATCCGGCTGGCCCACTCCGGTGGCAACCCGGCCAACAGATCGGCGAGATTCAGATCGCACTTCCCGGCCAGACCACAGATCGCCTGGCCCGGCAAATCCCTCACCGTCCCAGCGAAGTCGGCATTGATGATCGGCGTTCGCAGCTGAACCGATTCGATGGTCAGCAACGTGCCTTCCAGGTCGCCCTGGCCCTCAACAACCAATTGCAGATCGTCACCCACCCAGCGAAACGGCGGCGACTGAGCATCGACTGGGCTGAGCCGCACATCGAGATGCGGCAGCTTGATCTCTGCGGCCAGCAGCAGCTCCTGCTCGGACGGCACCACTTCGGCATGGGCCTCCAGCGAGACGACGCCCGACAGATCGCGACCCGACGTGAGCGAGCCGAGCCACGGTGCGAGTACCGCCAGGGGCATCGACGGCACGGAGAGTTTCAGCTTCCCGCTCCCAATTCCGTCCGTCTTCGCATCCGGCAGGTTCCAGCGGAGTTCCCCGGTCAGCGGCTGCTCAACGGCAGGCTCGCGGAGGGCAGCCGTCAGTTCGCCAACGAGTTCCTCATCCCCGCCCATCTGGCTTTTGAGAGTCGCCTGCTGCAGGTCGATGATCGCAATGACCCGGCCTTCGGCGGGCTGATCCATCGGGGGTTGGTTGGCGGGTGGGGCATCCCCGACTCCGGGTTGTTCCTCGACTAATTCCGGTGCGGTCGGGGCCGTGTCGACATCATCCGGTGGGACTTCATTCGGATCCGCAGAGGACGCCGAGACGAGTCTGATTTCGCTGGTCGCAGGCGTCAAAGCCTTCCCCAGTGAGGCGACTTTGCCCCGCGACTCCTCGCGCACCGTGATCTTGCCAGCCTTCAACTGGAGGCCGATCAGCGGGCGTTTCCCGCTCCCCTTCTTCAAACGAATTCGTTGAATGAACTGGTCATAGTTGGAGACTCCGCCATCGACATACACCTTCAACACCGGCTGCTCGACGACGATGTTCCCGAGGTCATCCGTGGACTTGGCCAACTCCCACAGCGACCGCGACAGCGTGACATGCTTGAGCGTCAGCGACGGGCGACCCTGGTCATCGGGGATCACCACATCGTTCAACTGCATCGGCGACAACCATCCGGCACTGGCCGATCCAATGACGACCCCCGGCGGCAACTCGGCCAGCAGCAGGGCCGGAATCTGATTCCGCAGGCTGGTCAGCATCACAATCTGCGGGGCCAGCCCGACCGTGGCCAACAACAACAGCAGCGGCAGCATGCACCCGCATCCGCCCTTCCGCGTCTTCTTCGGCGGAACAGCCGTCGGTGTGTCCGCCACTGGCGTGGAGGCAGCCCCCCCGGCACCGGCATCAATCTGTGTCTTCTCATCGATCATCACGCACCTCCCTGCTCATCGGTCACCAGTAGTGGTCCGATGATCGTGCAGGGCGGTATCTTACGCCATCGAAGGTGTCGAGGGGAGACCGGCACGTAGAACGGGATTCATTCCATGCTCTTTACGCCCCCAGGAACGGAATCAATTCCGTTCTACGGCTGGGAACCGATCTGTGCTGGTCCAGACTCTGTCGGATTTGGTAACGTGACCTCGACGAGCGAATACTCAACAGGCACCGTGACATTCAATTCAAGGGGGAGGAACCTATGAGTAGACCTGATTCGATATCTGATCGTCTTCGACGATGTTTATGGGTCGCGGCCTCTGTGCTTCTCGCAGGCATGGAGCTTACTCTCTTTATGGTGCGGTCTGTCCCCGCCGAGGCTCCGAAGATTCCGCCAGCCCCGGTGCAACAACCTGTTGTGCTGGCCACTCCCGAGGAGTTCGCCCAGCCCACCGCAGAGGCTCGCCTCGCCGCCGTTGGCGACCTGAAGCCAGTCCCTGAGAAGTGGCGGCCGTACTTCCAACCCAACCCCGACTCGCGTCCGGTCCCCCATCCCGGTCCTAGCGACTGGTTAGCCCAGCACCCCGAACCGCACCAGTCGTTCGAGCTGTTTCTCAAAGTGAAACCCAACCGCCCCGATCGTCAGCACGGCACGATCTACCTACTCCCGCTGGATGAGTTCGACGAGTACGTGCCCCCGCTGGAAGACCTGCGGGACTTCATGCAGCGGTATTACGCCATGCCGACGAAGGTCTTGCCGCAACACACCTTCCCGGCTCAGCGTATTACGGAGCGCATCAACGAGTCCACCCGCCGCCGCCAATGGCTCTCCACCGACATCCTCCGCGAGTTGCAGCCTTTGCTCCCGAAGGACGCGTACTGCATGCTGGGTATCACGATGACCGACCTCTACCCCGACCCGAAGTGGAACTTCGTGTTCGGCCAGGCGACATTCAAGCAGCGAGTTGGCATCTACAGCTTCGCCCGCTTCGACCCCGCCTTCTGGGCCGACGAGCGCACGCCGGAGGCCCGCCTGACCATGCTCCACCGCTCGTGCAAACTGATCGCCCATGAGACCGGCCACATGTTCGGCCTCCGGCACTGCGTCTACTACTCCTGCGTGATGAACGGCTCGAATCACCAGGACGAGTCCGACTCCCAACCTCTGTCCCCGTGCCCGGTCTGCATGAGAAAGTTGCACTGGTCAATCGGGTTCGACCCGGTGAAGAGAGAGCGGGAGTTGGGGGAAGTGTCCCAGCGGATGGGGATTACGGAGCGACCGCTGAAGGAGTAGTCAGCCGGGTCGTGCGGACTTCGTAGGGTGGGACCAGCCTGCTTTGAGGCGCAGGCCCACCTCGCCCACCAGACCACATCGCACAGGGTGGGCCAGCGCTACAAAGCGAGCTTGTCCCACCCGACGACTCGTTGCCCATCATGTGCGACTTCTCATGGGGGGGAGCGTCGGCTACCCTCCCGATGGACATGACCATCTTGCAGACCCCGAGGATGCCCCCTTGAATCAGCACTTCTTCGCGTGCATGAAGTACCAGTGTTGGACCGCTGTGTGTGTGACCTTGTTGCATCTGGCTCTGGCAGGTCCGGGTGCTGCGGAAGGACGCATCGGCCAGCCTGCGGCCAGCTACCGCGAGTGGAAGCACACCGGCTCGGTGTTCGTGCTGACAACACCCGAGGCGGCGAATCTGCCCGACTCGACTGGAGTCGAAGGGTTCCCGTTGCTGGTGCGGCTGCACCGGGACTTCTTCGACTTCAGCCAAGCAATGCCCGGCGGGGCGGACCTGCGGTTCTCTTCCAGCACTGGTGAGCCGCTCCCGTATCAGATCGAGGAATGGGACACCGCTCAGGGCGTCGCCAGCGTCTGGGTGCGCGTACCGAAGATCACCGGCAACTCGCGACAGGAGATCCACCTCCACTGGGGCCAACCCGGCGCGACGAGCGAGTCGAATGGCCAAGCCGTGTTCAACGACACCAACAGCTACGTTAGCGTCTGGCACATGCACGAGACGGTTCAAGACGAGGTCGGCACACTCCCCAGTGACGACAAAGGGACCACCGCCACTCCGGGCATGATCGGCGTGGCCCGGCACTTCCCGGGACAAAAGGGCGTGTTCTGCGGCGACATGATTCCCGACTATCCCTCCGCAGATAGCTCGCACAGCACCGAAGCCTGGTTCCGCATCGAGCAACCGAACGCCACGATCATCGGCTGGGGCAACGAGGGCGGCGGACGCGGCAGCAAGGTCCGCATGCAATTCCGCAGCCCGCCACACCTCCAAATCGACAGCGACTTTTCAGACGTAAGCGGCGACGGGAAGTTGAAGCTGGGCGAGTGGATGCACGTGGTCCATACCTACGACCGCGAGGACGGTCGCATCTACATCAACGGGAAGCTGGACGGGGCTGCGAAGCCGCTGCTGAACATCAAGACACCCGCGCGGCTGTGGCTGGGCGGGTGGTATCACAATTACGACTTCGTGGGCGACATCGACGAGGTCCGCATCTCGAAGGTCGCGCGGTCGCCGGAGTGGATCAAGCTCCAGTACGAGAACCAGAAACCGGGGCAGACGCTGGTCGGGCCGGTGGTCCAGCCGGGGAGCGAGTTCGCGGTGTCGAGTGAGACTCTGACCGTGAAGGAGGGGCAGTCCGCGACGATCACAGCCAAGGCCGGTGGGGCCCAGAAGGTGTATTGGATTCTCAAGCGGGATGGGCAGGAGTCGGTGGTGGCGACCGACCGATTCTCGTTCCGTTTCGATGCGGGACGAGTCCCCCATGGGAGAGGCTTCCAGCCTGTCGGTACTCCTCGCATTGAGGGAGAAAGGGATGACAGGCTGGAAGCCTCTCCCACGCTGACATTCAAGGCCGTCTACCCCGATGCCGTGAAAACCCAAGACATCCCGATCACGATCCAGGAGGCGATCCCAGAGCCGGTGTTCAATCTCTCGGCACCGGCGACATGGAACGGTCGTGAGACGATTGAGGTCGTGCCGCAGATCGCCAACCTCCCAGAGATGCAGGCCGCCGGAGCGGGTGAGTTGAACTACGCCTGGACTGTGGAGAATGTCGCGGTCATCCAGCAGGTCGTGCCCGGCAAGCTGATTCTTCAACGGGCGCAGGGCAGCGGTCCGATGCATGTCTCGGTCGCGGTCGACAACGGCGGAGCGAAGATCGCTCAATCGGCCTTGATCGCCGTCACGGAACCGCCCGCGAGCCAGGAGCCGTGGGTGCCTCGGCCTCTGACCGCGAACGAACAACCGGAGGACAACCAATTTATCGCTCGCGACAACCAGAAATCACCTCGCGACAGCGACGGCACGCTGGCCTACAGTGGCACTCTCGCCGAGGCCGCCGATTCGGTCTTCATGCGGGTCTTCGCCGACGACAAACTTGACACGACTGTGAGTGTGGGTCTCAGCTCCCAGAAGACCTACTCCATGTATGTGAAGATCGAGCCGGGCCTCGTCAAATACCGCACCGAGTTCGGTTCCAAGATCGGCGACAAGGAGACAGTGCTGCATACCGCCTCGAACATCGTCTGCGGCGATGTGTACCTCATCAACGGTCAATCGAACGCCGTCGCCACTGACCTCGGCCCCGATGACCCCACCTTCACCAGCGACTGGATTCGCACCTTCGGCAGCACAGCTGGCGACCCCCACAACTCGCGACAGAAACTCTGGGGCAACGCCGTCGCTCGCAGCCGCGATGCGGGCAAACGCGAGATCGGCTACTGGGGCCTGGAACTCGGCAGACGACTGGTCGAGAGCCAAAAGATCCCGGTCTGCATCATCAATGGAGCCGTCGGTGGGTCGCGTATCGATCAGCATCAACGCAGCGAAACCGATCCGACCGATGTCTCCACCATCTACGGTCGACTGCTGTGGCGAGTCCGCGAAGCCAAGCTGACTCATGGCGTGCGGGCGGTGCTGTGGCATCAAGGCGAGAACGACCAGGGAGCCGATGGCCCGACCGGTGGGTACGGCTACGAGACCTACCGCCAGTTCTTCGTCGACATGTCCGCCGGGTGGAAGACTGACTACCCGAACATCCAGCACTACTACGTGTTCCAAATCTGGCCGAGAGCCTGCTCGATGGGGATCAACGGCTCCGACAATCAGCTGCGCGAGGTGCAGCGAACGCTGCCGAGGCTCTATTCGAACCTGAGCGTGATGTCGACGTTGGGGGTCAAGCCACCGGGCGGGTGCCACTTCCCGAAGGAAGGGTATGCCGAGTTCGCGCGGATGATCCACCCGCTGATCGCGACTGACATCTATCACCAGCGAGTCGACGGGACCGTCACGCCGCCGAACCTGAAGCGAGCGTTCTTCACCAGCGACCAGCGCGACGAACTCGAGCTGGAGTTCGACCAACCGGTCATCTGGTCAGACACCCTCACGAGCCAGTTCTACCTCAACGGCGAGTCGAAGCAGATCGCCTCGGGAGCCGCCAGCGGGAGCCGCCTCACGCTCAAGCTGACGGCACCGTCGATCGCCACCAAGGTGAGCTACCTCGACAGCGCCGCCTGGAACCCCGACAACCTGCTCTCCGGGAAGAACGGACTGGCGGCCCTCACGTTCTGCGATGTGCGGATTGAGGGAGCGTTCGCCGATAGGCATTCGATACGGTCGCCAGTTCCGTGAGGAGAGATTTTGGCTCTTGGACGCGATCAGTCGAACCAGCGAGCAGCGCCATTCCCAGCCTGATCGATCAGACACAACCCGACCTACCCGAACTATGACAACTTCGTCGTCGCGTTGCGGAAACTCGGCGGCCTCCAGCAATCAGGGGAACATCAATGATCGATGTCACTGTTCTTAAATCGATTCGCACAGCCATCAGTCAATGCGACTTGCAAGATTTAGGGTTGCCAGGGATCGTGGGCAGACCCAAGCCATTCTAGTTTGCGTGTCGTGAGAGAATTTCATACGACGAGTTCGCTGAATCGCCTGGTATTTGTGTTGCGGATGGCCATGAGGCCGAGGAGCCGGGGAGGGTGCGGCGGGCGTGGGCGGTGAGTGGGTCGCGGGGGGTGCCTTGGACGCGGTCGATCAGGCCGTGGTCGCGGAACAGGCGGGGCAGGCGGCTGACTTTTCCGGAGTCGCGGCGGATGTCAGCGGGGGCCGACTTCTGGCCGAACAGGGGTTCGCGGAGGTCGCGATTGCGGAAGCCGTGCAGGGAGAATTCGCCGCGCAGCAGGTGCCTGGCCAGTGGAGAGTCGGCCCCGACGAGCGGTGGCAGGCCGCGGCTGCGGTGGCCGTTGTGGGTGACGGGTGGGGCCAGTTGATCGAGGACATGGCTCGGGGGTGCGGCGGTCTCGACACCCGCCAGAGCGATTGCGGCTCATCTGCGTTCATCTGTGTTCATCTGCGGCTCATCTGCGGCTTACCAACTCCTGGAGTTCTCCCGGCCTCCGTGACCTGTCCCAGCCAGCCGTGGGAACAGAGTGCCTCACGCGAAGCCGCGAAGAAGACGGGCCGTCAGCACCCTCCGCGACTCCTCGTGAGGCACTCTGAATCCCAGAATCGAATCACCCAGCCGTCTCGTCGTCGAGTGGTCGACCAGCCATCCCACGGGGAATGTCGTGAGCTGCCGACTTTTGTGATGCACACACTGCGACATTCACTTCGCGGACCTGTACGCGACGACAAATGACACCACAAAAATTCCTCCGAGAACGAACCAAGCCGTCGCGGCCAGCCCGGAACAGAAGCATCCTGCGACCCCACTAGACAATCCGCAGGAGGCAAACATGGACAGTGCCTGCGTCCGCTCGCTCTTCCCTTCGACTGACTGGCCCACCAGACGCAACAGATCCATAAACAGTTCGGCAAGCAGGTTGTGCAGAGTTCACCGGACTTGCTTCACTCGTTGGTTCACGGGGGTTCGGGTAGCATCGCACATGCTACCGGCTTATCGAACTCCTGACACACTCCCCACACACCATGTCCGAACTTGTCATCCATCCCCTCCCCGAAACCGTGGCCCCAGCTGACTTGGCGGGAGGCGTGGTCGTCGTGATTGATGTTCTGCGGGCCACAACGGTCATCGTGCATGCCCTCGCTCACGGAGCGCGGGCCGTGGTGGCTGCAGCTTCCGTCGAAGAGGCACGCCAGGTCGCTAGTCGCTGGCCCGCACGCGAGCGGCTGCTCGGCGGCGAGCGACACGGCGTGAAGATCGCGGGGTTCGACCTCGATAATTCTCCGTTCAGTTATGGTCCCGAGGTCGTGGCGGGAAAGACGATCGTCTTCACAACCACGAATGGCACGCGGGCACTTCAATGGGCGAAACAGGCCGCCGAGATTCGGATCGGAGCGTTCGCCAATCTCTCGGCTGTGGTGGAGAGTCTGCGGGGCGAGTCTCGCCCGGTGCATTTGCTGTGTGCGGGGACGGACAACCGGATCACCGGGGAGGATCTGCTGGTGGCGGGGGCGATCGCGGACCGATTGTGTGGGGCGTTCACGATCCAGCGCGAGTCGCTGATCTTCGTCGAGTTCTGGCGTCAGCACGGGGTCGAGGCCGGTGGACGACTACGGACGATTCGGGAGAGTGCCGGGGGGCGGAATCTCGTCGAGCTGGGCTTTGATCGGGACATCGAGCGCTCGAGTGTGGTCGATCTGTTTGCGGTGGTGCCGACGCTGGATCGGGCCAGTGGTGAGTTGCGGATCGCTCACGAATAAAAAAAGCCCAAGGGTTGCAACCCTTGGGCTTTGTACACGTCACGGACTCACAGACCGAGCGGCGAGGACGACTTGCCCGCCGCCATCCTCTCTCGCCCGCCGATTCTGGGCTGACCGGGTTTTTCGCCCTCGAAGTACTTTTCGTACTCGCTGTAGTAGAGGTCGGACGAGTAGTCCACATCGTTGATGATGACGCCGTACAGGCGGATGCTGTGGGCATCGATCAGCGCGCGAGCGCGTTCGGCCACAGCCCGCCGGTTCTTACCCATCCGCACGACGAGCAGCAGCCCATCGATATGCGGCGCGATGATCGCCGGGTCGCTGATCGCCAGAATGGGCGGCGTGTCGATGATGATGAAGTCATAGGCCGTTCGCGCGGCCTTCAGCATCTCCGGCAAATGAGACAACGAGAGCAACTCCGCCGGGTTGTCGGGGCAGAGTCCGGCGGTCAACACGGACAGATTGTTGATACTGGTGGGGCGCACCGCATTGGACCAGGCGATTTCATTGAGCAGGACTTCGGTCAGACCGATATCCTGTGGCAAGCTGAACAGAGAGTGCATCGTCGGACGCCGCAGGTCGGCATCGATCAGCAACACCTTCTTGCCCGATTGGGCGATCGCGATGGCCAGATTGGCGGCTGTGGTCGATTTGCCGTCCCCCGGTTCCGCACTGGTGAGTTGGATGACCTTGTCGGTCGAGTGCTTGGTGCTGTGAAAGAGTGTGGTGCGGAGCGAGCGGTAGGCTTCCGCCTCTCGCGAACCGGGACGGTGATAGTAGACCAGTGCCGGGCTGAGTCCATTCTGCTGAGCCAGGAGGCTGGAGTTCTTGAAGTGGGGAATGGCCCCCAACACGTTCGCTCCGATCACATCCCGTATCTCTTCAGCGGTCTTGAGGGTCGTGTCGTACCACTCGCGGAAGTAGGCCAGACCGAACACCGCCATCAGCCCCAGAACTCCGACGGCCCCCACCATCTTGATCACGCGCTTGATCGAACGGCTCACTCGCACATCGTTGGTTCGCACCAATGTGTAGCCTTCCTGCTTCTTGTTCATGTCGAAGTCGGTGATCTGCTTGAGCACGGCATCCAGCTCCTTCATTTTGCGGGAAATGTCGTTCTTGTAACGCTGGTCCACCACCTCATACGTGTCAGCCGACTTGGCCGTCTTCTCCGCATCGTGATAAGCGGTGGTCAGGCTGAGTTTCTCGTCTTCCAACTCGTCCAGTTTACTTTCGAGGATGGTCAGGTAGGTCTGGGCCAGGTCGGTGGCCCCTTTGCCCGGTGTCTGGGGAGCAGCGGAGTTCGAGGTTCCGAGGTAGGGAGGAGTTAGCCCCTGTCGCTGGTAGAATTCGACGATGGTTTCGATCTGGCGACGAACGTTCCGCACGTCAGCGTGATTCTCACCCAGGACCAGCAGCAAACGCTTTTCGAGCAGTCGCGCGGCCAGGAGTTGCTGATCGAGTTCGGATTTCCCGGCGGGCGAACTGATGAGTCCGCTCCCCGTGCCACCTTCGCCGCCCGCTGAGCCTCCCGACGCGATGGAATTGAGTACCCAGGCTTGGAGCGACTCACGCCCGTCGGGGTCGGCCATCATCGTTTTGAGCAGGTCGATCTTGATTTTCGTCTTGCGAAGCAGATCGAGATTCAAGCGTTGCAGAGTGCCGATATCCTTCAAGCTCTCCTGGTACGGACTGGCCAGCGCCATCGGGATTCCCTGTGCGGTGACTGCGGGCGACGAGCTGATGTAGAACGGGACCGATTCCCGCCATGCCGCGTAGTCGTCTTCCAATCCGGTCAGCTCTTGGTCCATCTCTTTCTTCGATTTCAGGAAGTTATGGTACAGATCCTGGGAACTCGTCTCGCGCGTCGAATCCAGCCAGTCGCTATAGGCGGAGACCATGGCGGTGACGACTTTTTTGGCGATCTCCTTGTCGGAACTTTGGTGGGCGAACGACAGATGATTGTCGATGGAGGTCTCATTTCCGGCCACACGTTTCACTTCCAAATCTTCCGTGATCGATTGGAGGGGATCCTTGGCCTTCGCAAAGAATTCCTTCAGTCCGTACTTCTCATAGGCGATACTGGCCACTGCGTCACTCAAAATGAGTTTGATATGACCATCGCGGTCGCTATAGCGGCGGGCATCCTGTTCGCCAGCACTGGCCTTCTTCGAGACCATGACTTGTGTCTCGGCCACGTACACCGGCCCCGTGTACAGGTACGCCAGGCATCCCAGGCCACACCCGGCGATCAGCCCCAGGGCCAGCCACTTCCAGATCGAGATCGCGAACCGCACGATGTCGATCGACCGGCCCTCCTGGGTGTGTCCCTCTTGAGATCCACGATACCCCAGCGGAGCAAAGTCGATCTTGGGTTCCGAGATGGGCAACTGGGAATATTCGCTCACGTCACTGTCTCCAGGAGACTCCGAGGCTCCTTCGAGCCTCTGGATTTCCATCTGTTTCTCAGGACCGCTGCCGGTCTCTGGATTGAGTTCTGGTGGTCTTGGGGTGTTGGGAATCGTCGAGACTCAGAGGGCTTCGCAGGACACCTGCGGACGGATGGCCTGCTTGTAGTAGGCCAGCGTACTCTTCAGGCCTTCGTGCAAGCTCACGCGCACGCGGAACCCCAGGTCACGCTTCGTCGCCGAAATGTCCGCCCACGAGTGCAGCACATCCCCAACTCGCGGCGGCATGAACTCGGGGCGAAACGGCACCTCGAGTTCGTCGCAGATCAGCTTCAGCAACTCCAGCACGCAGATCGTCTCGCCGCTGGCCACGTTGAACACCTTGCCGGAAACCCCCTCGGCCCGCGAGGCCAGGATGTTGGCATCCACCACGTTCTCCACGAACACGAAGTCGCGGGACTGCTCCCCGCTGCCATAGATGCGGGGGGTGCGGCCCTCGACCAAGGCACTGGCGAACAGCGGAATCACCGCCGAGTAGGGGCTCTGCGGATCTTGCCGAGGCCCGAACACGTTGAAGTACCGCAGTCGCACGATCTCCATCTTGTAGCTGGCTGCGAACGCCTGGCAATAGTATTCCCCAGCGAGTTTGGCAGCGGCGTAAGGGGAGAGGACTTCGGGAGTGTGCGACTCCCGCTTGGGCATTTCGGGAGAGTCGCCGTAAGCACTGCTGGAACCGGCGTAGACGATCCGGCGGACCCCAGCCTTGCGGCTGGCGTCGAGCAGATTCACGGTCCCGGTCACGCAGACATGGTGGGTGTCGAGCGGCCGTTCGATGCTCAGCGGGACCGAAGCCAGGGCCGCCTGATGGAACACGACCTCGACCCCTTCGACGGCTTTCGCCACAGCCAGCGGGTCACGCAAGTCTCCCTCTTGAAACTCGACCGAGTTTCCGAGGTCGGCCAGATTGGCCAGCGACCCCGCACAGAGATTGTCCAGCACCCGCACGCGGTGCCCCTCGGACACCAACCGAGCCACAATGTGCGAACCAATGAAACCAGCACCGCCAGTGACGAGAAAACGAGCCACGCGAACCTCCTCAGAGTGAATAGAACACGACGTTACAGAGAGCCTAGCTCAACAATCGCGATGATGCCGGAAAGAAGCATGTGGTAATTGAGACCTTCTCGGGGGTCAGAAGGACAGCAACGAAATGTTACCGAAAGGCCACACCGGTTCGGGCGGCACTCGACTCATGGGGAATCAATCCTCCCCGAACACCCCCCTCACTCGTAAGAACCGGAAGGATCGATAAGAACGGTATGAGGGTGAACCTCTGGCTTCCTGGCGTTCCCCTGTCAGACTCAATCGGCGAGCGGCCCGTGGAATGTGACCCACCAGACTTCCGAAGTCTTTGGGGACGCCAAGTCTGGCCGCCAGACAGGGATTCGCCTTCAGCACCGACTGCGTGTATGCTGAAGTGGTCAGCCCACCCGACGGACCCGTCCATGATTACCCGCTTCCGAGTCCAGAACTACAAAGCCCTGCGCGATGTCACGCTCGACCTGACGCCCGTGCATGTGCTGATCGGGCCGAATGATTCGGGGAAGACGAGTATTCTTCAAGCGATTGCAGCACTCTGTCGAAGCGTCAACTATACCTTGGAAACTGCTTTTCTCGGGAGTTGGCAAGGTCGCGAGATGGTGTCGCACGGAGCACTTGATTCAATTTCCCTGTCCGCCACTTTTGATGGCCTGAATTCTCATCCATTGTTTTACGGCTTCGAATGCGTCTTCTCGCCTAAAGGGCGTACCACACAGATTCGAAACGAACACATTAAGGTCTCCGACAATTTGTCCATTGATTTCCCCCAATACGGAAGTCAGACCGCGACTCGCTTTGCAGCTTTCCATCCAGAAAACATTCGGGGACATTTCAAACCCGAACAACAGGAAGATATTTTTCGTGCATTGAATGATGCCTATTCATGTCTTTCGAACTTTGCCTTTCACCGCTGGGAACCTCGATTCTTATCGCTCCCAGTGGCACCAGATAGCAATCGTCGCTTTCGAATGGACCACAATGGATTCGGGCTAGCGCTTTGTTTAGATGACATTCTCGGTTTCGATCGAGAGCAATTTGGGAGGCTGGAGAGCCGATTCCGTGAAATCTTCCCACAAGTGAAAGCGATTCGGCTTATCGCAGAACCGGCATATCGATCCCCAGTCGACGATCCATCACAAGTGACTGTTCTCCAGAAAGCCGATGGAAAAGGAATTCACTTTGAGTTCGTTGGGCAACCCAAGAATCTTGTCCCGGCCTCGCAGGTGTCTGATGGCCTATTGATCGTCCTCGCATACCTTGCCCTTCTGTACCTCCCCGAACCCCCGCGAGTTCTCCTCATCGAAGAACCCGAGAACGGCATCCATCCGGGACGGCTCAAGGAAATCATCCGGATCATCAAGCAACTCGTCTCTGAGCAAAGCCATACCCAAGTCGTGATGACCACACATTCGCCGTACGTTCTGCACGAGTTCTCACCCGAGGAAGTGACCGTTTGTGTGCGCAAGTCCAGCGGCGAAGTGAAGACGCGGCGGCTCTCGGAAAGTAAATCGGTCCAGGAGCAAATCGGCTTCTTCAGTCTCGGGGAAATCTGGACGATGGACGGCGATGAGAGATTGATGCAGCCGGTTGATGGCAGCGTCGACGCTACAACAGCCCTCGAGGTGCAGACCTCGCCATGAAGATCTTGGTCGTGTCCGAGGGCAAGCATGAATTGAATCTCAACGACAACGAGCCGACAAACGGCCCGTTGGTTCGATTGATTGACCGCATCCTGAAATCGCATGGCGTCTCCTCGTCGTTGGACTTCGAGCGGAGAAAAGTCGGGCAGCTGCGCCCCGGCATGATGACACACGGCAAGGCAGCCAACTATCAGCACCGGGCTGTCGCATGGATTCGCCAAGCCCAGCTGGATGGATTCGACGCTCTCGTGCTAGTCGTCGATCAGGACAACAGCCCCGAGCGCAAAATGGGCCTGGATGCCGCCCATGCGAGCCAGCTCTACCCATTCCCCCGAGCCATCGGTCTCGCGGTCAAGACCTTCGATGCCTGGATGCTCGCCGACGAGCAAGCGATCTCGAAGGCCATTGTCTCGACGGTTCAGCGACAGAGGTCGCCAGAGTCCATGAACGACCCGAAGCAAGTCCTTCACGATCTCATGCATGGGGTCGGTGATATTCGCACGGTCGTCTATTTAGCGATCGCCGAGCATTCCAATCTCGACACTCTCCGCAAGCGTTGCCCCGAAGGCTTCGAGCCGTTCCATCAGCGACTCGCTCAGCTGGCAACACCTGCACCGTAACGCCGCCCTCTCAAACAGTGAGATGCCCCCCATGCCCACATCCCCACCCCTCGTCGTCGGACTCGGCGAAGCTCTCTGGGACATCTTTGGTGACACGCGCAAGCCCGGCGGGGCGACGGCGAATATTGCCTACCACGCCGCTCAACTTGGGGCGAGGGGGGTGATTGCCAGTCGGTTTGGGACGGATGAACTGGGAGAGGAACTGGCCCGTTACTTCGATTCGAAGGGGATCGACACGTCGTATTTGCAATTCGATCCCGACCACGGGACCGGGCGGGTGCTGGTCGATACCAGCGACCCGGGGCACCCGACCTACATCATTCAAGAGAACGTCTCGTTCGACTACCTCGCCCCGCAAGCCGACTTCCTGCAACTCGCCGACAAGGCCACAGCGGTCTGCTTCGGGACACTGGCCCAGCGGTCGCCGGTCTCGCGAGACGCCGTCCAGCAGTTCATCCGGCGGACGCGGGGGCTGGTGGTGTTTGATGTCAATCTGCGGCAGCAGTTCTATGACCGCGAGTCGCTCGATCTCTCGTTCCAGCGGGCGGGGATCGTGAAGCTCAATCTGGAGGAGATGCCGATCGTCGCTGCTGAATTGGGGCTGGCCGCCGAATCGGAGCAGGCGTTCGCGGACTCGCTCAGGCAGCGTTACCCCATCGGAACGGTGATCGTCACGCGAGCGGAACTCGGCTGCTTCGTCACCTCGGGGAACGAGGTTGTCGACCTACCGGGCGAGGTGGTGACGGTCGTGGACGCGGTCGGTTCCGGCGATGCGTTCACCGCCGCGTTCATCATGCTCACCCTGGAAGGCCACCCGCTGCCCGTGAAGGCCAAGTTCGCTAATCGCGTCGGCGGGCTGATGGCCACAAAGGCCGGTGCCATGCCGGAGGTGCATGAGGAGTATGCGCAGCTGCGGCGGGAGTTCGAGGTTTGAAACGTACGACGGGCACCGGGCCAGTGAGCGGCACGGCGCTCGCCGCCGGTTCCCCTCGTCGTCCACTCGCAGATAAAACTGCGGCGTTCAGACACTCCTCGCTGAAGCCGACTGGAGTCCCCGCCTGTCGATTCCTATGCGTGAGTCAAAATCCACGCAAGTCGCTCTTCATCCGCGGTCCGGCTTTGCCATCCGTGGTCAGTCGATTTCCGACCGCGGATGGCAAGGCCGGACCACGGATGAAGAAGACCATCCGTTCGTCAGAGTGGGTGGGACGTTCGGCAATACACAGTCAACGATCATGCTCCTCGCGGAGGCTGGGGCAAAGTCGGCTTCGGCGCGGAATGTCGGCGTCGTACGTCACCGCTCACCGCAGTGACACATCCACTCGCGTGCCGATCGGCAGGTCGGGCCACAACTCACCGGTCGGCTCGACGTGAACGATAATCAGGCTATCGGCCCCATGCGAATTCTGATCGGTCGGGATCGCCTGCGGGGCGATGCGTGCGACGCGACCCGTGCGTTTCGCGCCGCCCGGGAACGTGACATCCACCCCTCGAGCGACTTTCAGACTGGAGATCTTGGAAGACGGCACCTCGACTCGCAGATGCCGCCGGGCATCATCGAGCAGTTCGACAATCGTCTGCCCCGGCTCGATGTGGTCGCCGACATGCACGCGGTACACGCCGACCTTGCCCACGGCGGTCGAAGGCACGGTCAGCTCGGTGCGGCGACCTTCGATCCGCTCCAGCAGCGACTTCGAGCGGGCCAGCGCGGCTTCGGCGGAGTCGACTCCGGCCTTGCGTCGGACGGTGGCGGGGAGCGTGGACTTGATCCCTTCCAGACGTTTCAGTTGTTGCTCGCAGATCTCGACTTGGGCGGTCGAAACATCGGTGGCGTTGACCACGGTTTCGAGCTTCAGGGCCGTGGTCATCCGCTCCACCTCGGGCAGGCCCCCTTCGACTACGAACGCCTTAAACATCGTATCGGCGTCCTTCAGTGCTGCCGTCTGATTGCAGGCCAGCATGTCCGTGAGCATGCTCTTTTGCAGCTCGAAATCGTACTTCTCTTTCAGGAAACCCGCCGAGCGCAGCTGGTAGTCGACGATGCGCTGGTCGAGTTCATTCGTCCGCCACTGCAAGTCGAGGTCGGCCTCAGCCAGGCAGTGCTGCAGGTGGAGTTCAGAATGGGCCACTGCGTCCTTCTGGGTGACGATCTCTTGCAGCAGGAGGCCATCGGTAAGGCTCAGCAGCGGGTCGCCGATGGAGAGGCGATCGCCTTCGTGCCTGACGAGGGCGGCGACGCGCCCCGGATACTCCGCAGTCACCGGGGTCGTGTGGGCTTCGAGGTAAGCATCAAACCGGACATCCCCATGCCGCTCGACCCACACCGCAAACCCGGCCCCCGCCACCAGCGACGCCAGGCAAATGGCGATAGTCCGCAGAGGATGAGGTGCCGCCGGTCCCCGCAGGGAGGCGGGTTCTGAAGTCGGAGAGGTCGTGACCGTCATGAGCAAGTTGCCCCACAGAAGAAGCCCGGTAGATTTAGCCGATAGGAATTATCGAAGCGTACCACCTGACGCCGCCGCATCGGTCGTCGTGAATTTCGCTGTCCGTTCGACATCGGCTGAATGGGTCAGGAGGGTCGACTCGCTCGTCTCACCCGGCGTCAAATCTTGCGGAGACGCCGGAGACTCTTCCAGAACTCCGGCAGTCTCCGGTGATCTTGCCGGAACGGAATAACCGGCTGGGGAGGCTCCGCATCGCCAACCAGAAACGCTGGCCATGCAGGGACGGCCCCTCCACCAGCGTCGGAAATGTGTTCCGCCAGCCAACTCGTCATGATCTTGTCGTTCTCTTCCCGCCGCACCTGAACCACGAGAGGGAGCCAGAAGAGGAATCACAAGATCATGACCACAAGATCATGGGGGAGGGGAGCGTTCATTGAGTGGTTCTACATCTAGGCCCCGTCAATGCTTGATTTTGTGGTTCACTTGCATCGGGTGAGCGAGGCTCCTGCCGAGCCGCGACTGCGAGTCGACTGTCCCCGGGCTCGCGGCTCAGCAGGAGCTTCGCCAATTGTGTGTGTGTGGGGGG
>JAYTWO010000035.1:0-4476 GCA_043743415.1 Planctomycetota bacterium | reverse complement strand
CCGACGCGACTGACCACCGGACGACCGCCGGCTTTGCGCATCGTCTCGACGACGAGCCATGATGACACAGCGGAGTACACGACCGCGGGCTTCGACTGGCCAGCGGCCAGCGCCTTGCGAATGGCGTTCTGCCCCAGCGCCGCCAGCAGCAGCGACCCGGAGACGAACTCGCCCCGTTCGTCGACCAGGAACACGCGGTCGGCGTCGCCATCGAACGCCGCACCGAACTGAGCCCCGAGTTCGACCACCGTTTTCTGCAACAACTTCACCGCCCCTGGCAGCCCCGGATTCGACGGTCGCGTTGGGAAGGTGCCGTCGATCCGCTCGGCGACGGCATGAACTTCAACGCTCGACTGGCGGCAGGCCAATGCCTGCTTGAGCAGAGGCACGAACAGACCGCCGACACCGTTCCCCGGATCGAGAACGATCTTGCCGGTGGCCTTGGCCAAGTGCGTCGAGCGCTGGCACGCCGCCTCGGTGAACCGCTCCTGCAACCGCAGATTCGGCCCGCTCGGGAACGGCGCACACGCTGGACCCGCTGCGGCTCCGGAGGCGGAACCGGCCTCGAAGATCGGGGCGAGGTGGGCTGCCGGGCTGATCATGTCGAGCCCGCCGGTGGCTGTGTTGAGCAGGACCGACTTGATGCCGTTGTACTCACCGGGGTTGTGGCTGGCGGTGATCATCACGCCCGCGATGGCTCCATCGAGCCGCTCGCCGACGCCCCACTGGACCATGTCGGTCGTCGCCAGACCGCACGCGATCGGGACGCCCCCTGCGTGGGCGATTCCCTGGACCACTGAGGCATATAGAGCCGGTGACGAGACTCGTCCGTCACGCCCCACGATGATTCGCGGCTGCTTCTCCCCGGTCGCCGCCGCGACGTGTCGCGTGATGCACTGACCGACAAACCAGGCCAGCTCCTCGTTGATCTGATTCGGATAGATGCCTCGGACATCGGCCTTGCGTTGCATCAATGAGCGGTCAAACATGGTCTCAATTCTCCGGGGGATGGGACTGTCGCCAGCCGACGCCAGTTGGGAATGTCTTTGAACACACGGAGTTTTGCGAATTCGGCACTGGACTGCTACAGAGGTTCTGAGAGAATGAAGGAGCGGGGCATGGCGGATGGGTCATGGCCCGACGTTTGAAGGGAGAGGCAACATGCCGACTTGGGATTGGCAAACCGTGGTGGCCTTAGCGTGCGTGGCGGGCGCGGGGGCTCTGATTGCGCGCCGGTTCTGGCGGTATCTGCACCCTGTCGAGGGCGGGTGCGACGGGGGATGCGTCGGATGTGGGTCGTCGAAATCTGGCTCGCCAGGTGAGATGGTGACCTTGTCGCTGCCTCAAAAAAACGAGGGAGTGCAACGCTCCACGGGGGTTTGATGAGTGGTTTGGCTCCCTCTTACGCCCGGAACAGCAACTCGCCCTTGCCCAATTCCAGCATATCCCCGCAGTACCGCTTGTAGCTGGCGTGAATCGCCTCCGCCGGGACTGGGAAACCCAGGTTGGCCAAGTACCGCAGGTACACCCGCAGGAATGTCGGCTGGTAGGTACACGCATACCGGAACGTCGGCAGGATGTCGGGGTTCGAGGTGCCGAGCAACCCGACTGTGCCGCGCTTCATCCCGGCTCCGCAGCGGATGCCCGGCTCGCCGAAAACGAGCACCGACCCGGCGATCATATTGACTCCGGCGAAGTCTCCGCACTTGCCGCCGATGGCGATCAGGCCGCGACGCATCGAGTTCCCCATCTCGTTCCCGCCGTCCCCATCGATCAGGATCTCGCCGTTGGTCATTCCCTTATGGCCGCCGCGATAGACCGCTCCGATCATGTGTCCGGCGTTCCCATGCACGCGAATGCGACCGCCGTGGAGTTCCGCTCCCAGCCAGTCGCCGACGTTGCCACGGACGGTGATCTCGCCCCCGCGCATCTCGGCCCCGAGGTGCATCCCGACGTTCCCCTCGACCAGGATCTTGCCAGACAGCAACCCCGTCCCGATCAGCTTGACCTTCGTCAGGTCGCCCTGCCAGACCATCGTCTCGTCGTCACTGGCTGAGCCGCTGACGGTGAAGAACTCGCCGAGTGCCACCTGCTTGTTCCCCCGTTGGATGAGAGTCGCTTTCACCGCATCCGCCGATTGCGTACGCATGTTCTCCATGCGGATCGAATCGACTTCGAGAGGGATGGACGAGGACGTATGGAGGGAGAGTGTGAGAGGCATGGGGGAGGTCGCCAGTTGGGGCATGGTGCTATTGTATTGAGTCGGCCGGTCGGCATTACTCACGACCGCGTTCTTCGCTCAGTGAAACACCATGCGGAACTGGCGTGGCTCGTGCCGGAGGCGATACCACTCGTGCGCCGGATGCAAACTGCCGTTGCTGTGCGTCAGCGATCATTCGACGAATGTCAAAGTCAAATTTCGCGGCGATCTGTTCACGGATGGCACGGACTTCGGCGACGATGGGATCATGGGTCATGGCGATTCCTCCAAGATCTCTTCCGGTGTGCAGATGATCGGACACGAAAAGCCCTGCTCTTCCAGGATCTTGCGAACAGTCTTGATGATCGACGCATTGGCAATGTGGGCACAGTTCCATGTCATCAGGTAATCGATGCCATGGACCGCGCAGACGGCGATGTGTGATGCATCACCGGCTGCCTTGGCGGGGATGACTCCTGATTGTAACAAGGCAGACGCCAGCCACAGCACATCATCCGTGATTTCCAGTAAGGGGACCGCACTCAGTATGTGCATTCGCTCTCGAGCTGCATCGGCATCCCCGCCCGCTGCTTCGTCCAAAACAAACTGCGATGCACAAACATCAAATGCGTCTCTTCGGATTCGTCACCATTCTTGAGTGATCTGCTGGTGCGCAGCCACAATGAGATCCCGGCTGGCCCACGCCGTCAGGTAACTGGGAATCGTCGTTTCCAGATAGAGTCGAGGTTTCACGATCAATCACGGGCCTGTTCCGGGGCGAGAATCACTGCTGCGATCATCTCATGTCTGATTGTCGCATGTAAGTCAAATGGGCGTTTTCAATTCCAGCCGGTGTCTTGCGAATCGACCGGAGGTCAGATGACCGCAGTTGTGATCCGCGACATCAAACCGGGCGACAAATCCGCTGCCCCCGACGAAATTCACCAATGACCTCGATCGCAGGAACCGGACGCTAGCGCGTTCCGGCTGATGAACTTTGGTCATGTGCCTCAGCTCTCTTGCCTCAGTGAGACCTCAAACCTGCCCGCGCGGAGAATAATTATGCTGGCTTCCCCGCTCCATCCAGCGTCTCAAACACCGCCTTCATCAACAGCGGCCAGGCCACGGTCGCATCCGCGTACACCTCCGCAAAACGGCCGCCTTCTTTCGGCGAGGTGAACTTACCCCAGCTAACGCCTTCGGTATAGGTACAGCCGGACAGCCCGCCCCAGTGGACCGGTTCGGGGCAGATGCGGACTCCATACTTGAAGCGGGGGGCGACGAACCGGCTGCCGACGCGGAGGTTGGTCATGTCGTAAAACGGGGCGACCTGTTGGGCCCAATTGCGGGGGACGCCGCCGCCGATCGTGAAGATGCCGAGTTCCTGGGCATTGCCGATCAGCCGCGCGTACTCCAGGAGATCGAGGAACGGGTTGAACGCGGGCGGCACCCGCATCAGTTCGTCGGGCGTCATCTGCGAGGGGTCGAGCTGCTGTTCCTTGACCCATTGGCTCATGGCCCACGTCGCGACATCCAGCCCGACCTCGCTATCGGTAAAGGCCGGGATGAACACCGGGACATTCTGCTCGTATGCACTCCGCAGAATGCCCACGCCGAGATTCTCATCATGCAGCTTCTTACCCAAGGCCCGGCAGAGACGAGCCGAGGACCAGCCGCCTTCGGGGACCGGGTTTTCTTCGAGCGTCCGCCGCACGAGCACCTCGACCTCGTTGAGGTTGGCCTCCATTTCGAGCGTGTCATAGATCCGGTTGTAGCCCAGTTCGTACAGCTTCTCGTCGCTCTTCGAAGGGTCGTGGCGATAGTGCGTCAGGCCCATCGACTCGGTCAGCCCATGTGCGATCAAGGCCCCCGTCGAGACCACCGCATCGACCATCCCCCGGTCGATCATGTCGCAGATCATCTTCCCTTGCTTGGCGACGGTCATCGCCCCGGAGAGGGTCAGGACGACCTTCACGGGGTTGTCCGGCTGCATCATCTCGATCAGGACATCATACGCCTCACCGAGTTGCCGTCCGGAGAAGGCGGTATCGCCCATCGCCTTGAGTAGGTCGGCGAACGTATGCACCTGCGACAGGTCGAGGCTCCGCAAGGGACGGAGACCATCGTCTCGTCCATCGCGCATCGTTCGTCCGTTGTGTCGCATCGCCATAATGAAAGTTCTCAGTCGTCAGTATTCAGATGGCGAGCGGTGGGCGTCAGCCCTCCGAGTCCGCGTGCGGTGAGCAGACTCGGAGGGCTGACGCCCACCGCTCGCC
>JAYTWO010000034.1:0-6690 GCA_043743415.1 Planctomycetota bacterium | reverse complement strand
TGCCGCAAACTCATTCGCGACCCCTTCGAGTACCTTCACACCGTCCTCACCTCGACCACTCCAGTCCCCCTCTTCCCCACCGAGGGGCGGTAATCAGGTCCAGCAAGCGGGGTGGCGTTTTGTCGGACATCACAGGCATGCCTTCCACGAAACAGCCGATGGCAAGTTCTCAGACCAACTACTGCGACAGCGTGGCGAAGACCTCACGCGCCGCTTGCACCGTCTCGGCGATGTCCTGTTCCGTATGGCAGGCCGAGACGAAGTTGGCTTCGAACTGGCTGCACGGAAGGTAGATGCCGCGCTCCAGCATGCCGTGAAAATAGGCGGCGAAACGCTTCGTGTCGCTGGTGGCTGCCGTCGGGTAATCGCGGACGGGGGTGGGGGTGAAGAACAGGGTGAACATGCTGCCGCACTCGGCGACGGTGTGCGGGAGGCCCGCCTGCGTCGCCGCTGAGCGGAGGGCGGCGGTGAGGGTTTTGGTCTTGGTTTCGAGTGCGGGGTAAGGGTTGGTATCGCGGAGGGTCTTGAGCGTGGCGAGTCCGCTGGCCATCGCCAGCGGGTTGCCGGAGAGGGTGCCTGCTTGATAGACGGGTCCGACGGGTGAGATGCAGTTCATGATGTCGGCCCGTCCGCCATAGGCTCCCACCGGCAGGCCGCCGCCGATGATCTTGCCGAGCGTGGTCAGGTCGGGCTTGATCTTGAACCGTTCCTGCGCTCCCCCATAGGCGACTCGGAAACCGGTCATGACCTCATCCATGATGAACACGGCCCCGTGCTTCGTACACAGGTCGCGGACCGTTTCGAGGAACCCCGGCTCGGGCAGCACGACTCCCATGTTGCCCACCACCGGCTCCAGAATGATCGCCGCGATCTCTTGCCCGCGTAGGGTGAACGCCTGCTCCAGTGCAGGGATATCGTTGTAGTGCAGTACCAGCGTGTCCGCGACACATCCGGGGGTGACGCCGGGGCTGTTCGGCACGCCGAGCGTCAGGGCGGCGCTGCCAGCGGCGACGAGCAGGCTATCGACGTGCCCGTGGTAGCAGCCTGCGAACTTGATGATGACGTTTCGCTGGGTGAACCCCCGCGCCAGGCGGATGGCGCTCATCGTGGCCTCGGTGCCGGAGTTGACCATCCGCACCTTCTCGATGGAGGGGACCGCCTGGCACACGAGTTCGGCCAGCTCCGTCTCGGCAATCGTCGGTGCCCCGAAGCTGGTCCCCTTCTGCAAGGCCGACTCAATCGCCGCAATCACCGCCGGATGGCGATGCCCCAGGATGTGCGGTCCCCATGACCCCACGAAGTCGATCAGCCGGTTGCCATCGATATCGAACAGGTACTGCCCATCGCCGCGATCAATGAGCGACGGATGCCCACCGACTCCGCCAAAGGCCCGCGCGGGGCTATTGACCCCACCGGGGATGGTCTTCTGGGCGCGGGCGAATTCGGCTTGGCTGCGGGTGCGTGGCATGGGTGGGGAGACGTTGAGGGGGGAAGGGTGAGAGTTGAGCGAAGTGTGCCGTCGGGCGGACCCGGCGTGCCGTCGCGTCCGCTGGAGAATCACATCGCGGGGGAGAGGGGGCAGAAATGGCAGAGTACCGCCATTGGGCGAATGCTCCCCATCGGGGCAGCTTCGATAATGGCAGTGTCGGAGGACCTTCCAGACCGATACAATGACCTTCTCAGCCGGTTCAGTCAACGCGGCCACACCCACAGAAAACTCGCTCCACCTCTCCTTATGTGCGGCATCGGGGGTAGAGGGATCAGGGGTATGAAAGTGGGCAGGAACCGTTGATCGCATGTTCTTTTCGCTCGGTTCCCATGCTTGACGTGTCCGACAAATATCCCGCCACGGGGCTGGCCCCAGTGGTTCCCGCGTTTGTGCGCAACGAAACGCTACCATATTTCCAGTAGCGCACACGCGCGGGAACCACCCCGGCGAGCGGGGTGGCGTTCTGTCGGAAATGTCATGCTCCGCTGGGATGCGAGAATCCGCGAAGCTCCGTTTCAAACGATTGCCTGTCGACTCGGTCGCGGGAACATGTGAATGCTCTGCTGCGCGGAGCCTTCGCGTCGCAGCTCAACAGGCGTGTGGGTTGACCCCGACTCACTCGCCAGCCTCACCGTCCCTCGGTACGATGCCAACGAAGTGACTGACGTTGATGCGTTGGGTCGCCTGCACCGCTGGCGAAGTCGGCGGGATCGTCTGAGAACCACAGCTTGAGGAGTCGACCTTGAAACGAACCGGTTGGATTGGATTCTGTCTGTCGGTGGCGCTGGCTGCTGTGTCGTTTGGTGAAGAGAGGTCGGCTTCGAGCGAGTTCGTGTCGATCTTCAATGGCCAGGATTTGAAGGGCTGGCACGGGGAATCGACGATGGACCCGCGCAAGCTGGCCGAGATGCCGGAAACCGAGCGGGCGGCGAAGCTGGCCGAGTGGCAGAAGGACGCGGAGGCCCACTGGACCGCCAAGGACGGGGAGCTGATCAACGATGGGCATGGGGTGTATTTGACGACCGATGGCCAGTACGGCGATTACGAACTACTCATTGACTACAAGACGATCCCGGAAGCCGACAGCGGGATCTACCTGAAGTCCAACCCGCAGGTGCAGATCTGGAACCACAAGGCCGAGAAGCTGTCCGATGGTCAGGACAAGGGCTCGGGCGGATTGTGGAATAACACCAAGGGTGCCCCCGGCAAAGACCCCAGTGAGATCGCTGACCGCCCTTTCGGCGAGTGGAACGAGTTTAAGATTCAGCAGATCGGCACCCGCACCAGCGTCTGGCTAAACGGCAAGCACATCATCGATCACGCGATCATGGAGAACTACTGGGACCGCAAGTCGTCGCTCGTCCCGCGCGGACCGGTCCAATTGCAAACTCACGGCGGGGAGATCCGCTGGCGGAACATCAAGGTGCGTGAGATCGGCTCCGCAGAGGCCAATGAGATCCTGCGGTCGCATCACAAGGACGGGTTCGCAGTTCTCTCCAATGGCAAGGATCTGTCCAACTGGGCGGGGGCGGTCGAGAACTATGAAGTCACCGACGGCGGGGCGATCCGCTGCAAAGAAGGCAAGGGCGGCGTGCTGCATACGAAGGACCAGTATGGCGACTTCGTGGCGCGCTTGGAGTTCAAGCTGCCGCCAGCGGGGAATAATGGCTTGGCAATCCGTTATCCGGGGACGGGCGATTGTGCCTATGTCGGGATGTGCGAGCTGCAGGTGCTCGACACCGAGCACGCGAACTACAAGAACCTCGACCCGCGTCAGACCCACGGCTCGGCCTACGGCATGATCGCCGCTCTGCGCGGATATCACCGCCCGACCGGTGAGTGGAACTTCCAGCAAGTGACCGTCCAAGGCTCGAAGATCCAGGTCGAACTGAACGGCACGCTGATCCTCAACGGCGATCTGGCCGAGGTGAAAGAGTTCATGGCCAACTCCCCCCACCCCGGCAAGGATCTTAAGTCCGGGTTCTTCGGCTTCGCCGGGCACGGCGATGCAGTGGAGTTCCGGAATGTGGAGATCAAGGCGATCGAAGCGGCGAAGTAGAGAAGTAGAGAAGTCGAACTGAAGAATGTGAATTGACGAAAGCCCCCCGGTTGCCACCGAGGGGCTTTGTTTTGCTATGATGCGGCTTCACACCCTTGCGAGAACGAGGATCTCCGATGACGGCTGCGGAAAAACCGGATCTGATCTCCGAGGCAGACTACCTCGCCGGAGAACTCACATCGAGGGTGAAGCACGAGTATCTGGGCGGGATCGTGCATGCGATGGCGGGGGCGGGGAATCAGCACAACGATATCGTTGTGAATATCACGAGCGTACTGCATGCGCGACTGAGAGGACGCCCCTGTCGCCCCTGCAACTCCGACACCAAAGTCCGGGTCCGCCTGGCTTCCCAGATTCGCTATTACTACCCGGACGCGTCGGTGGTCTGTCGTCCGAATCCGCCCAAGGACTCCTTTCACGACGAGCCGGTCGTGATCGTGGAGGTGCTCTCCCCGTCGACTCGTCGCGTCGACATGACCGAGAAGCAGGAGGCGTACTTCGCCATCCCGAGCCTCTTGGTCTACATCCTGGTGGAGCAGGATTTCGCCTCGATCGCGGTTCACCGCCGGACACCCCGGGGATTCGTGTCCGAGGTGTTCCCCGGCCTCGATGCCATCGCCCCACTCCCGGAAATCGGAGTCGACCTCCCGCTGGCCGAAGTATACGACCGTGTCGAGTTCGCAGCTGATCCGGGTGACATGCCCTGAAGTTTTCGACATCGGCCCCAGGAGTGCGAGACGCACTTTGCGCCGACAGGGAGGCCAGCCGTCCCGATCGAAGAGGAGGCCGCGAGTGCGATCATCGATCTCGCGACTGCTTGATTCGGAAGCCTCCTCTTGATTTTGTTCCCCCTAATTATGTTGAAAGTCTTGGAGATCCTGCGAGGAGGCAGAGGTTCACAAAATCATGACGTGTCCGACACATATCCCGCCACTGGTCCTGTCCCGTGGTTCCCGTGCTTGTGCGCTACGGTAGCGCACAAGCACGGGAACCACCCCGACGAGCGGGGTGGCGGGGAGATCTTTTCCTGAGCAGCAGGGTTCACCCGCGGAGCATCGGAACGAGGACTCGTGATGCCCCAGTGCCCCGTCAATGCTTGATTTAAGGGTTCGCCCTCCCGAGCGGGCCTGGCTCAACCCGCAATCCTAGCTTTGACAAGGCCCCAGACATCCCCCTGATGAAATGCGAATCGCGGAACCAGATGGCCTACGAGGATTGACGTGTGAACCACCACAGGCCGGCAAATCCCACGCTCGCCGCGGTCCAGTGCCACGGCCCAAACACCACCGTGGCGTTGAACATCATGAACAGGAACACGCCCTGCACGATCCGCCGCCAGAGTCGTGAGGCGATGGGGGTGCGCCCCAGTGCCTCGCGCCAGACCCGCACCGCGTCGACTGCCCAGAACAGTAGGAACGCATAGTTAATATACAACCCGCCGGGCCAGTTCCAGCCGGTCACTTCGGCGGTTCGCTGAGCGGTATGTTTCAGAGCTGCGGAGTGGCTCCAGTGGTGCAGGTCGTGGAAGGCACATGCCATATGCGTGGTGAGTCCCAGCAGTCCGGCGGTCCAGCAGGATGCCACCCCCACGGAGGGTTTCGTTCCGGTTCCTTGGCGAGCGGCGAGCAGCAGTGCCATGGCGTAACACGCTACGGCGAACTGAGCGGTGTGAGCAATCAGGCGATCGCCGAGTGAGGCCGGTGGCATGACAATCAGACGCCGAGACTGCGTGTTGAACCAGAATCGGTTGTCATTCGACGCGGCGAGGTCGACGATCTCGCGAGACTGTCGTTGGCCGGTCCAGCGATCGGGGGACGAGTGTTCGATGATGCGGAGAGAGACGCTCGAGGTGGCCTCCAGATGGCGGGCGATGGCGAGGCGGTAGCGGGCTTGGGGGTAGATCGGACAATGACGCTGTTGGAACGACCATTGATCGATCGAGATCGGCCTCCACGGGGAGAGCGGCTCGGCGAGACCGACGAGTGATTGAAGACTCGGCGGGAGTCGAGCAACTTGCTCATCGGCGATCTGGATCGACACGATCTCGGGACGCGACGAGTAGACCGCCCAGGCTGGCCAATGGTCGCACAGGCCGACTCCACTCAGTGCGGGCCACACGCTCAGAGCCAGTCCGGCGGCCACGCAGAATCGGTCTTTCGGCCCATGCGGCGGGGACTCTCGCTCGAATACGTCTGTTCTTGGCCAGAACAGCAGCGGGACGCTCACCAGAAAGAACAGATTCCAAAGCAACACCCCCGGCTTCTGGTCCCAGCCCCACGGCCCCAGGGCCAGCAACAATCCGAGATGCATCACCCACGCCCCGGCCACCCCCCACCGCCTCGCCTGACGAAAACACAGCGCGATCGCGACCAGCAGTTCACCCACCGGAAAGGTCAGCATGCCGATCTGCGCAGACTGCTGCCATGGCGGAGCATGGACTCCGATGGCCCGCTGCATTCCTTGCCACAGCCACGGCCCCTGGGACAGCACAAAACCGGCGTCAAGCTTGGAGATCGCGGAGTAGGCATAAATGCCGATCACCAGCACGCGGCAGCACCGCAGCGCCACTCGCGGCGAGGCGAGATTCAGAAACAGCGTCAGCCACCAGAACTCCCAGGCCCAAACCTGCAGTCGTTGCTGATCGAGCAGTATGCTCCCGGCCAGACACGCCAGCCAGAGCGTACTGGCCACGAGCAATCCCTGTCCGCCGGACAAGGTGGCCCCGGCTCGGCGGGACCGAATCCATTCCTTCATCGCCCACACCGCCATCGCGGCTCCGCTGGCCACGATCCCGCTGGCCAGTGCCCGATCCACACGCGCGGGTACTCCCCGGAGCACTCCGCACCAGGGAATCAGCGGATACTCGCCCGCTGGCCACCACAGCGGCCAGGTCGCAGAGACCAGCAGCAATCCGAACACGGCCACGCACCACCGCAAACGCATGGTCGCGAGGAGATCGGCATCCGGAATCGGGGAGATGGAGGTCATGGGGGGCGTCTGAAACATAAGGCGAGCGGTCGGTCTGAGTCTCCCCGTAAGACGGCCTTTCCAGGCCGTCTCGCCGCGAGAAATGCGACCACCGCTTGCGGTTGATCATCGGCCAGCGATCGGTCGGCACATTCTTTAGCGGTTCGGATCGATC
>JAYTWO010000033.1:0-4201 GCA_043743415.1 Planctomycetota bacterium | reverse complement strand
CAGCCGCAAGCACCGGTTTGGGCTCGCCTCCTCTGGAAGCTCTGCTTCGCCGAGTGCGGACTGGCCCGGAGATTTCGTAGTTCGCTCCGGGCGCTGACGATTCCGGCTCGTGTGTGGGATCCCGCCAACCCTTCCGGACTTTCCGTAAAGCCGTCAGCCCTAGGCGTCCATGAATATCAGGTTCTGCTCGTGCGTCACCCTGACGTTTATTGCAATGTCTCGGCTACTCAAACAATCGAATCTTGAGCCTTTGGTGACACCATGAGTACAGCAGGAAACACATCGCATAGTACGATCATTCAGTCTCCACAGAGAAATCATGGTCGCCCATGGATTCGTACAACTTATCAGCTGTTGGCGACGATTCCCGCCGTACCTGAGACAGTTGATAGCAAGCTTAAGGAAGCAGTGAAGACCGTAATCTACTGGGTCAAAGATCGATTTCCAGAACGTATGCCACAGACAGCATGGGATGGAGAATCGTTTCAACTTGAACTGCCCGGACAGAAGGTAGAGGCGATTTCGATTCCTAAAATTGGCTGCTGGTCGTTCCGCCTGGAACATCCGGATATGCCGTTTGATGATCGTCCAGCAGTACCCGGAAGAACCTGGATCACGGATATCGGACTCGTTCGAGCAGGGAATGACATCCTCGTCGGTGTCCGGTCGCACTGTGCCTCACTGCCATACAGTAGTGTCGAAAGTATCACGATGACTCGCCCACGAGTCGTCTTGGAATTTGGACTACGGCATTGTATGCATGATGTTAGGACACTCCTGCGGCAGCCGTGGTTGCTGGCAAGTGAAGATGATGTACTTGCCCTGTATGAGTTGGTGTCTAATCCGAATAGGCGTCTTCCAGTCGTGATTCTGTCTCAACCCGACAAGAGTCGGTATCAGGTTTCGGTATCTGATTATGTTTTAGATCCAAGAGAATTGGCGAATCGCTGCTGTGGTCTGGCACATGTGGTCCAGCTTCCTTGGGATCTGGGATATCGATGGACGGAACTTGTCGGAAAGCCGTGGAGTGTTTTCCTGGGGGCCGTTCGAACGTACCACCCCGGGATTGACTGGGAGAATGACCATCCCGGTCAGCATCCTTCCACCTTTGCGGAAAAGATTCTTTTTTGGAAGTCGCCTCACGAAGACCGCATCGGAGAAGGTCCGTTTACCGATTTCTTACTAGATCGACTGTATGAGAGCGGCGTATTTCACCGCATCGACTGGAAAAACGTGCTGTTTCTTCCAGAGGCCAGGACAAAACACGCCGAATTTGCCCGCAGTCGGACAAGCGATTCCGGCGAGTGGAAGACCCTCTATGAATCCGAAATCGCTGCACTCCGAACTGAGATTGAAGAACTGAGTAAAGAGTCTGAAGCATGGAACGATGATGCTATTGCATCGGCAAAAGAGCGAGATCAGTTCAAAGAGGACAATCGGCAGCTTCGTTTTCAATTGGATTCTCTTCGTCTTAATCTTCGTCAGCGATCAGGTGAGACAGTTGAAGCGGAAATTGAGATTCCGGTCAGTTACGCCGACCTTCCCGATTGGGCCAGTCGCCATCTCACGGGGCGACTTGTTCTGCATTCCCGTGCTCTTCGTGGTCTGAAGAACGCCGACTATGAGGACGTAGGGATTGTCTATAAGTCTCTGCTCTTTCTGGCAAATGAATACAGGGATCAGTGCATGGGGTGTGTGGGTGCGAAGGAGAATGTGGACAAGATTCTCGGAGACTTGGGCCTTCGTCTCGACAGATCCATTACCAAGGAACGTGCAGGCGAACAGGGAGACGATTACTTCATCAAGTATCCCACTTCTTCAAGTCGGAGCTGTTTCCTAGAGTGGCACTTGAGGAAAGGGTCGAACAAGGAGACCAGACTTTGCCTAGGTATCTACTTTTTCTGGGATCAGGATACACAGCAAATCGTCATTGGTTGGCTGCCGAGCCATCTCGACAATCGGATGACGTGAGGTGAAGCAGAGGTGAAGCAGAGGTGTTGGCCGGGTCAGTAGCGAAGCGAATGGCCCGGTTGGGAACCCGCGTGACACTTCGACACTTCGACGCTTCCGGGCCTTCCGCAAAGCCGTCAGGCCCGGACACCCCGCCGAAAACTCAATCGACTTACGGACTCCTCTGAAATCGGTTAGCCTCTGATTCGCATCGAATTCAGTGCGAGCACGACGGAGACTCACATGCTCGATTTGGAACATGGCATCGACTCACTCACGAACTTCAAGCGGCAGACGGCGGAGTATCTGCGGCGGCTGCACGAAACCGGCTCGCCCGTTGTACTGACCGGCAAAGCCGAAGTCGTCGTGCAGGATGCCGCTGCTTATCAACACTTGGTGGAGCAGGCCGCCAAAGCCGACCGTGAGGAAACGGTGGCCGCGATCCGCGAGGGACTGGCCGACGTGAAGGCTGGGCGAGTGAAGCCCGCTCGCAAGGCGTTGATGGCGTTGGCCAAGAAGTACGGTATCCCGACCACGGACGAATAGTATGCTTTATCAAGTGCTACTGACCGCAAAGGCAGAAGCCGATATCGGGGCCGTGCTCGCGTGGTTCCACGATGAGCAATCTGCTGAAGCGGGCGGACGCTGGCTGGCCGGGGTGAGACGAAACTCCTGTCACTGGAGTCTCGTCCAGAGCGCTGCGGACTCACTGCGGAGGCCGTTCACGTCGGGGAGGAAGTACGCGAGCGACTGGTCGCCGGGAAGTGATCTCGCTCGACACACGAGCCGGAAGCGTGAGCACCCGGAGATTTCGTCGTTCGTCGTTCGTCGTTCGCTTCGGGCGCTGACGCTTTCGGCTCGTTTCCCTGCGGCGTGACCTTTGCCTGAGCTGTGGGTAGAATGAGGTCACACGTCGCACGCCTCCCTGTCTGAAGTCGAATCCACCACGGATCGATCTCACTGGCCAGCCCACGAGACGACTTCGCACGGGCGGAAGTGAGGCATTCCAACGTAGCCACGTTTCACCAGGCCGTCCGCAACTGCCTCGACAAAGCCCGACCGCTCACACACATCGCCACGGGTCGCGGCACCATCCAAGAAGTCGCCGCCAATCGCCGCATCCTCGGACCGGATGGCAAGGTTCACAAGATGCGTGGTAGTAGTTGCACCGATGCCTCCCTGCGAGCGGAGCCGGAGGGACTGATCGACCCCGATCTGCGAACGGTTGCGTTCTACAGCGGACACGAGCGGATCGCCGCCTGCCACTATTACGCCTGCCACCCGATGAGCTACTACGGCCACGGGAAGGTCACGCCCGACTTCTGCGGACTGGCCCGCCAAGCTCAACAGGCCCTGGAACCCGGCTGTACGCATCTGTATTTCAACGGCTGCGGCGGGAACATCGGGGCCGGAAAGTACAACGATGGTTCGCCGCCGATGAGGCCAATACTGCGCGATCGGATTCATGCCGGGATCCAATCGTCTCTCTCTTCGCTGCAGCCGAAACCGATCCAACGCGTCGCATGGTCGACCTGCGAGATCCTGCCAAGTCCTTCCTCACACTTCGACGCAGAACAGCTGCGCAGGCTGATCGCCGACCCTCAACAGTCGGTCGTGACGAGGAACCGTTCGGCCTACACTTTGGCATGGATGGAACGCTGTGCGGCGAATGGCCCGTCAATCATCCTGAGCGGACTTCATCTGAATGGGGTTTCGATCCTGCACCTTCCCGCCGAGTGCTTCATCGAGTACCAACTCCGCGCCCAGCAGCAATCCCCCGACCGTTTTGTTGCCTGTGCCGCGTACGGAGACGGTGGCCCGTGGTACATCCCCACGCAAGAGGCGTACCCCCAAGGCGGCTACGAAGTCAGCGTCGCCTGGAGCGCCCCGATGATCGATGACGTACTGACACAGGGGGTCAGGAAGGTGATGGAGTCAACCGACAGCACCGAGAAGTAGTTCGTTCTTTCACAGAGAGGCTGTCAGTTTTTGTAGTTGAGCCTTCGGTTTATTATATCGATGCACTAGGTTGTTCTGCATGAGCAAGACACCTCAAGTCCAGCGTGGCGTGGCGAGAACGAAGCGGCCGGAGCGGCAGCAGGTCGAGATGCGGTGCTTGGCGTTGGATCAGATGATCGAGTCGGCGCATCGAGTGCGGCTGGTGTGGGCGTATGCGGAGTCGTGCGATCTCACCGAGTTGTATGAACGGATTCGGGCGGTCAAGGGGGGAGTGGGGCGGAATGCGGTGGAC
>JAYTWO010000032.1:0-13776 GCA_043743415.1 Planctomycetota bacterium | reverse complement strand
GGGAATCAAAGGTGTCAGGAACCGTTCTCGCAATAATCGCAGCTTGCGTCGTGTGGGCGTGCCCGATATTGGTTCCTGACACCTTTGTTTCCCTTCCACCCGATTACCCACCGGGGGGTGAATGGTTACCGGCGTTGGAGTTCGAGGCCGTTGAAGAAGGCGTCAGCCTCAATCAACTGGTCGTGGCGAAACTGGCGTGGCAGCTGTCGGGCTTGGTCAGAGATACCAAGCTTGGTGGCCTGCTTTCCAAGAACTGACTCATGGCCATCGCTGGTGACGCCATTAGAACTTCCTGGAGAGGTTCATTGGACATGACGACCCCCTCGATTCTGGAAGAAATCCGCCGTGTTCGTCATTCCGTGCCGCAGCGCATCGGACATGACCCTCGACAAATCCGGCCTACTATGCCGAACTCCAGCAGTTGCATCGAGACCGGATCGTCAACCTGAGTGGGGACTCCTCATTGGGGCAATTCGAAGCTGAAGCGGAAACAGATGGCGGCTCGATCCCTGCGGAGGCGTCGCCAGTCTCTCGATAAATCGACACGCTTTCACACAACATTGATGTGTCCGACAAAACAACGCCACTGGGCTTGCCCCAGTGGTTCCCGCGCTTTTGCACTACGATATCTCCCGAACTCCCGGTAGCGCACCAGCGCGGGAACCACCCCGACAAGCGGGGTGGCGGGGAGATTATTTTCGCCCGCCTGCCTCACGGCCGATTCTGCCCGCGATACCGGGCGCTGGCTTTCTTAAGGAAGCGCTTCTCGGATTCACTCAGCGAGTCCATTCCGGTTTGATGGACTTTTTCCAGGAGCGAGTCGAGTTGGGTCTCGGTCTCGATCCGCTCTTGTTCCTCGCGCTCCTGGCGTTTGCGTTCGCGGTCGAGTTTCCAGCGTTCCAGCAGGCCGGGGGAGCGGGTGCGGCGGGCGGGGCCTGCCTCGTCGTCGCCGAACGGCTCATAGTTCTCGGGGTCTTCCATCTCGATCCCGATCAGATTGGCGGCCTGCAATCGAATCCATTCCAGTATCGTGATCGGCAGCAGCATGTATGTCAGGAATAGCAGCCCGATGCCCAGGGAGCTGTCAATGTTGAGCGCCACAATGGCGATGACCAAGTGCGTCAGCGTGCTGGCGATCAGCATGGCCGACTTGGCGACGATCGGCTCCCAGCGATGGCGTGCCACCGCGTGCCACATGCTCGCTCCGTCCAGCGGTAGCATCGGCAGCAGATTCAGCAGCAACAGCTTCCAGTTCAGCGCGAACGTGAGCAACACCAGCCCCTGGAGGAATCCCCCCTCCAGATGGATCGTGGGGAGGCGGAGTGGGTGGATCGCTTCCGCAAAGTTCGTGGAGTACACCCCCGGCAGCAACAGAACACAGACCGCCAGATGGAAGAGCGGTCCGGCAGCTGGAGTCAGGAACTCCGATTGAAACGTCTGGGCTCGCCGACAGAGGGCCAAGCCTCCCAAGGGCCAGATGATGACCTCGTCTGCATCGCCCCCGGTCAGGCGGGCGGCAAATACGTGGCAGAACTCATGCAGCAGGATCACGACGGTCAGCACGACAAACGCCAGCAGCCCGACCTGCCACCCCAGCAGCCGCGCCAGCCACGGCAGCAGCAACAGATACAACGGACTGACCCGGACCCGCGCCCCCCACAGGGTGCCGATGGGAAAACCGAAAATCAGAGGACTGTCCGTCTGGAAATTCATCAGGGGGCCTTGGTTGCCTGGATTCCCCATCCGAAGTCAGCGACTTCGGAGAGAGGAGACTGCTCTGAATGGGAATCCACGTCTGAGATCGTACCACCGGCAGGGGAAAGCGGCAAAGCGTGTTTTCGGGATTTGAGGAACTTCGAGGGTTCGATTGGGCTTTTAAGCGGCATCTGATGAGGAATACGAGTTCGGAGCGACACCGCCTATGACTGACCCGACACGCGGGCGAAGACGGCGACAAAGACCTTGGCGGCTCCGGCCTGCTTGAGAACTTTGGCGCATTCGTGGGCAGTCGAGCCGGTCGTCAGGATGTCGTCCACAAGGAGGACCGTCGCCCCGCCGAGCGTCGCTCTGCCGCCCATGCCGAACGCCCCGCGCACGTTGGTGCGGCGGGTGGTCGCCGGGAGCGAGGCCTGCTTCTGTGTCTTCTTGATCTTCTGCAGCAGATCGAGCCGCACGGGGACGCGGAGCATCGACGCCAGCGTCTCCGCGAGGGTCGACGGACCCACGTGAGGTCGCCATAGGTATTCCAACCAACGATGCGGGACCGGGATCACAAGATCCGGTTTCCAGGCAGCGAGTTGCTCCTGGCGAAGAGTGCCCAACTGTCGCGCGAGTCCCATCGTGACCGAGTGGCCCGAGTGTACCTTGGCTCGCAGGCAGGCGGACCGCAGGGGTTCGCGATACGGCCCCAGCGAGCAGACCGCCTCGAAGGCATATCTTTCATTGCGGCAAAGGACACAGCCGTGAGTGGTGTCGACGAACGGCCCGACGGTGGCGCTACAACGCACACACTGACGACCGGCGAACTCTCGGCATGACTGCTGGCAGCTCAAGCAGAACAGCGAGCGGGACCCGTTCTCTGCTTCGCGAGTCTCGCAGAACGGACACAGCGAGGGAAAGCAGAAATCGAGCAACGACGACCACGCCCGAGGGAGCCACAGCGGCGGGGAACGGAGGGCGGGCATGGGAGGACTCAGCAGTGGGATAGGCTTCCAGTCGATCAGCTTAGGCGACTCACATCACAAATCCGCGCACGCCGCGCAGATTTCGAGGGACCAGTAAAACTCTGTACCCCGCAGGGGTTGTCCATCACAGCCCAGGGTCGCGACCGCAGGGAGCGCACCCTGGGAAAGCCCAGCCCCGAGAGTGCCAACCCTGAAAGGGTTGTCCACCCGCACGGCACGGTGTGGAACCCTTTCAGGGTTCGTTCTCTCGTGGCCCGTTGTCCCAGGGTGCGCTCCCTGCGGTCGCGACCCTGGGCTGGGATGGGCCACCCTTTCAGGGTGTAGAGGTCGCGATGACGGAGAGTGGTTTCTGGCTGACGGCTTCCCCCTTTGGTTGCGGCTACGCCGCGCTGGGAAATCATGACCGGCTGGAAGTCGATCACACAGACCTACCTCGCTCCATAGGCTCCAGCGGGAGCGGGGCCCGTGGTCGCCATCAACCCCGACAGCAGAACCTCTCGCAGTGTCGCGGCAGCACGCAGCACCCCGTCACGATCCACATCGAGATGCGTACAGGCCCGCAGCCGCTGGGGGGCGAGGGCGTTGATGCGGACGCCGCGTTCGGCCAGGGCGCGGGACACTTGATTCCCCGTGGCGAAGGCCGGATCGATTTCGAAGAACACGAGGTTGGTTTCGATGCTCGACGGGTCGACGATCACACCGGGGATCCCCGCGATCTGATCGGCGAAGAGGCGAGCGTGCTCATGATCGAGCGACAGTCGCTCGATGTGGTGATCGAGGGCGTACAGGCACGCGGCTGCGGCGAAACCGGCCTGCCGCAGCGCTCCGCCGAAGACCTTGCGGGCGCGTCGCGCGCGTTGAATGGTCTCCTTCGAACCGACCAGCACCGACCCCATCGGGCAGCCCAGTCCCTTCGAGAAGCAGATCGAGACTGTGTCACAACAGGCCGCCACCTCCGCAGCTGAGTACCCTCGCGCCCGACAGGCGTTGAATAACCGTGCCCCATCCATGTGGACCAGCAGGCCCTGCTCATCGGCCCAGTCGCGAATCTCGCGCAGCTGGTCCAGCGAGTAGGTCGCCCCGCCGCCGATGTTGGTCGAGTTCTCGATGCACACGAGTTGGGTCGGGGAGAAGTGCTGGTTTCCCGGACGTAAGGCGGCTTCGAGCAGCTCGACATTCAGCATGCCGCGCGGGCCGCGAATCTTGCGACAACTGACCCCGCTGAGCACCGCCGGAGCCCCGGCCTCGTAGTTGGCGATGTGCCCGGTCTCTTCGATGAGAAGCTCATCACCGCTGCGGCAATGCGACCAGACCGCCATCTGGTTGGACTGAGTTCCGGAGCAGGCGAACACGGCGGCCTCTGTGCCCAGCAGCTGGGCCATGCGAGCTTCGAGGGCGTTGACCGTGGGGTCTTCGCCAACCATGTCATCGCCGCAGACGGCCTCAGCCATGGCCCGCCGCATGCTGGGGCCGGGCTGGGTGAAGGTGTCGCTGCGGAGTTCGATGATTGACATGGGGGATCGTTGAGGATTGAGCGTTGAGGGGCAAAGCCCACCGGTTGCAACCGGTGGGCTTTCATCTGGCTGACTGCTGATGGCTTTCGCTCAACCCTCAATGGCCTTCGGCCTTCGGCGTCGGATGCTCGATCTGTGGCCAGTATTCATCGAAGTCGAACTTGGGGCTGTTGTCGAAGTCGTGGCACTTGAGGCAGACCTTCTTCTCGGCCTGGGCCTTGGTCACACGAAGGGAGGTCCGGCTGGCGGTGAGTTCGTCGGTGATCTTGCCGCCCGCCTTCTTCCAGTCGGTTTCGAGTTTCACGTGTTCGCTGCCCGGGCCGTGGCAGTTCTCGCACTGGTTGCCGAGCAGGTGCGGCGTGGTGACGGCGTCGATGAATCCATCCTGATAGGGATAAGCGTCCGTGGCCTCCCAGCCGGTCGCGTGGCAGCACAGGCACTCGGGGTCATAGGTGCGGTCGATCCATTCTCTCTTCTCTTCGGGGCGGCCATCCAGCAGTGACGCCGTGGCGTGGGCGTGATTGCTACCTTCCCAGACCTCGTAGGCCGACGCGTGGCACGCTTTACAAGACTTCGCCCCCACGAACATGTACCCGCTGGGATGCTCCTGTGTCAGCATCCGTACTTCGGATGAGGGGTTGAGCCATTCCTCTTTGAGCATCTCTTGATACTTGGCCATCAGCTTCCGAATCTGGGGGTGACGGCCGAACCGGTCCTGGTCGAGTTCCACCCGCTCGAACCGCACGCCGACCTTCTCACCGGGATAGAACCCGACCAGATTGACGTGCTTGCCTTTCATGCCGCTCACGAAGAACAATGTCTGGCCGATCGTTTCGTAGTCATCCCCGGGGTCGTCGGCTCCATCGGCGGAGACGACCACATCGAGTTCCGGGAACTTCGTGGCGAGTTCTCGCGATGCCTCCACAGTGTCGTAGGACAGGACCACCAGCACATCCGGCTTCTGCGCTTTCATCTCCACCAGCACAGCTGACAGGGCCGCGATGGGATCGGTGATCTTGAGATCGTCTTCACTGATTAAGGAGAACTGTTGCTTGTACTCATTGCCGAACACGGAGGTCACGGCGACCTTTTTGCCGCCGACCTTCTTTCCATCCACTTCCTGGCCGCCGATCTCCAGCACTCGATACGCCTTGGGAGTCCCCAGTATGGGGCTGCCCAGCAGGACCACGTTGGCGGCCACGAACGGCAGGTCGAACCCCGTTTGGACATTCCGCTCCGAGAAGATCTCGAACAACTTGATCGCCCCGAGTTTGAGTTCCTCGGTCCCCAGTCCGAGCGCGCGGTATCCCATGTCGTTCAGAGAATCCAGGATCATGTTGAACTTCAACACCGACTGCCGCCGCGACACGCGCGAGTCTTCCAGCGTGCCCCCGGTTTCCAGCGCCAACACCGGCCACTTCTTCACCTCGCGCAGCTGGCGAAACAGGTCAGCCCGTCGAGCCAGTCCGCCCGATTGCTTGGGGGAGCAGCCGCAGGGCTCGATGTACCCATGCTGTTGACCGGTGATGGCCAGCACGAAGGCGGGCTGAGGCCAGTCCTGGACGAACGGCGGGAGGGCGGCTTTGGTCTGAGGCTCGGTCGAGGGGGGCGTGGAGGGTGACTCGGCTGAGCCTGGGCCAGGCGCTGGGGCCGAGTCGACTTGTGCTCTCACTGTGGACGATGGGGAGTCTTTGTGGCTCCACAAATACGCCAACGTCCCACCCATCGCGACCAATATCACGAGGATCACCAGCCAGGCTTTGCCTGGCCGGTGGGGGGCCAGTCTCGCATTCCCATTCGATCGATCCATCGTTGAAACTCGCTGGCCGGGAAAGGAACTCATGAACACTCCGGGATGCCGCATCCACTGCTGCCGGGCATGCGGATCAATTGACGACGTACGCCGCCTTGAAGCGGATCTCGGGCACATCGGGATGATTCGTCTTCAGGGTGAGGAGATCCGGATTCCCACTCGTGAAGACGGTTCCCGGAGTCACGCCCTTGGCCGCCTGGACTTGCAGGATATAGCGATCCTTCTTGGCGTCAGAAACCGTGGGCACCTTCTGCAAGGTGGCCGACAAATGCTTGGACGCAGAGGTCACATCCAGGATCTGGAGTTCCGGGCCGAATGACTCCAAGGACACAAACAACTTCACGGACTTGCCGTCCGCTGATTTGAAGCGTTTCAGGTCAATCAAGGTCAGCGAGGCGTGATAGTCGCTACTGTGAATGGAGATCGGCCCCGTGCGCATGCCCTTGACCGCAATGCTGGTCGCTTCCTCTTTCAGATTGGACTTTGTCTTCACCCATCCGCTAAAGAGGCCCACCGACCCATTGGGCTTGATGGTGAGTTTCAGCGAGTAGCCAGATTTTGGTTCGGGTTCGGGGAACTTCATGTCGACGAGCTGGGCCGCATTCGCGGAGGTCGAGGTGACACTCATCCAGTCGGGATGACTGACCTCAATGTCGCCGAATTTCAGATCGGTCGACGTGGTGGACACCAGGTAGACCTCGCTCTCGTGCTCTTTGTTCCAGGGAATATCCCCCAGGTCAAACTCGGCCGGATAGGCGACTGGATCATCCAACACCTGCCCATGAATGGAGAGGGTGATCTTGGGCATGGCGGGATCATTGGTCCAGATGGTGGCGTCATTTTTGAAATGTTTACTGGTCTCGACGGGCTTCCACGTGAGGTTGATTTTGACCGACTCGCCCGGCTTGATCTCCTGGTTCGGGACATTGGGGATCGTGCATTTGCACATCGTCGGCCCCTTGGCCAGACGCAGTGGTCCTTCCCCCTCATTCTTGAACACAAAGTCATGCTTCTGTTCGGTCCCCAGTCGCATCGCTTTGAACTGGAACTCGGGCTCGGCGATCACGGCTTTGGACTTCGCCCCCGGCGCTGTCAGATCAAACGGGTTCGTCGCCTCGTAATCCAGTTTGACTCCGGGAGCTGGCACTGCGGGGACTGGCGCTGCCGGTCTCGCGAAACTCGCGACCAGAAACGCAGCTCCGACCACAGCCAACACGAAGGCTAGACACGCCCCGAGCAATGCTTTCATGTTCATGTCGACACCCTGATGCAGACCAATGATTGGATCAAGAACGATCCGTAGACCTGACAGGATAACACGTCTGCCAGACTTGCGGTGACATCCATTCTAGGCCCGCCTGAGTTTTGGTCAAACCGGCCATTCGATGCAGCAACGTCTTGCCAGAACTGACGTTGTTGCTCACACTGGACAGGCGCGTGGAGTGTCCCCGCCGAATGGTCGGCGGCTGGAGGAGGTTCGGGTTGTTTGTACGGCTCCCAGTAAATCCCGGTCGGACTGCGAAACCGCAGCGGCTGCGGGGTCTCGTTCGCGTTGGCTTCACGCTGCTGGAGTTGCTGCTGGTGCTGGCAGTGCTGGTGACGGTGGCGTCGCTGAGCTGGCCGCGCATGATGCGGTACATGACGGAGAATGCGCTCAAGCAGAATGTCGAGACCGTTCGCCGGGAGTTGGCGGCCACGCGGATTCTGGCGATCAAGAGCGGGCTGACCTACCAGTTCCGGTACGAGCCGACGGCCCAGGGGTTCGTGATTCTCCCGTTCGACCGCCCCGACATGGTGGCCACCGACGCGAAGTCGACCTCCCCCACCAAAGTGAAAACGATCGTCGGCCACCTCTCGTCCGACAGCCAGTTCGAACCCGCTACCGACAAGACCGGCCAGTCGACCGGTGGCCAGCGTCTGGATGAGATGTGGCTGGCACTGCTCAAGAATGGGGCGTTATACACAGAGACCATCTGGTCCCAGCCGATCCTGTTCCGTCCCAATGGGGAGGCGCAGGATGCGAGACTGGTGATCCGGGACAAGAACGGTAACACGATCGAATTGACCGTGCGTGGGTTGACCGGCGGAGTGCGAGTCGAGCGGATGCGCCGCCCCGAGGTGCAACCATGAGGCCCCATTGTGGTACGACGCTCCGCGTCGTTCCTCACGACGCGGAGCGTCGTGCCACATTCCGCCACGGTATGACGCTCCTCGAGGTCGTCATCGCCCTCGCCCTGTTCTTCGCCGCGATGGCCGCCATCTCCGAAATCCTCCACATGGGGAGTGATTCCTCAGTGAAGGCTCAGCTGCGGGCCGAGGCGTCGCTGCTCGGGGAATCGAAGCTCAACGAAGTCATCGCGGGGATCGTGCCTCTGACCCCGGTCGAGCAACAGGCGTTCGAGAACGCCCCGCAGTGGACCTGGTCGCTCGCGGTCGAGGACGACACAGATGTGTCGATCAAGCGGCTGATGCTGACCGTGAATCACCTCAACGCGGCGGACCAGTCGGATCACGAGATCAAGTTCGCTCGGCTGCTGCGCGACCCGGCAATCTTTCAGTCCTCGGGGAGCAGCGAGACGGCGATCGAGTCGCTGCAGAACGCGGTGGCCCCATGAGGAGGACACTCGCCCACTCCCGTACGACACAGCTGACCAGTCAGTCACACTGCGGCGAAACGCCATCCCAAGAGGAGTCTCACACCAAGGCACAAAGGCACGAAGTGAGGAACAATGACCATGAGGGAACAGGATTTCCTGCTGGCTTTCTCTTTGTGCCTTTGTGTGAGACCTGACTGTGGGAAGTCCATGCGGATGAACCAACCAGTCGTGCCCCGCACGAAGAACATCCTTGTCCGTCGCCACACCGACGGACGACATCCGTCATTCGATATCCGCGAGGGGTTCACCCTGCTGGAGGTACTGATCGCACTGAGCCTGAGCTTGGTCCTGATCTCTGCGATCTACTCCGCCGTGTCGCTGCACTGGCGCTATGAAGAGGCCGGACGCGAACGCATCGACCGGGCGCAGGTGTCGCTGGCGGTGTTGCGGCTGCTGTCGGAGGATGTCGGCTCGGTGATGTTCACGCCGCCGTCCACGACCACTCAAGAGGAGGAAGAGACCGCCTCGACTTCAACCACATCCACAACATCCACAACATCGACCACCTCCACCACCACGGCCACGGATGACACGGCCACCACGACGACCGACTCGACCCAAGCGAGTCTCGGCATCGTCGGCACGACAGACCAACTGCAACTCGACATCAGCCAGCCCGCGCGGGAGGACTTTGTTCCGGATGAGTCCGATACCCAGTCAGGTACCACGCTCCCCGCGACCAGTGACAACGTGCGGGTCACCTGGGGACTCGTCACGCCCACCTCCGCCCCCGTCGACGACAGCGGTCGTCGGTCGCTGACCGTGAATCCGGCACTGGCTCGGGAGGTGGTTGATCGACTGCGGGGCGTGGTCGAGGTCGAGGAAATCGCCAGCCAAAACGTGGTCCTGGCCGATGCCTCGATCCTGGCCCGCGAAGTCGTGTCGCTCCAGTTCCGCTACTACGACGGCTACTCCTGGGTCGAGGAATGGGACAGCGTGGTCATGGAGCGACTGCCCCGAGCGATTGAGGTCACGATCGGGTTCATCAAGCCCGAATACAAACAGGCCAACTCGCTCAACCTGCCCGGCCAAGTGACGATCATCCCGATCAAGCACGTGATCCTGGTCCCAGCCTCGGCACCCGTTTCGGGAGAAGAGATATGAGAAGGCCAGTGGGGAGAAAGACAAAAAGTGCCAAGTGCCAAGTGCCCAGGGCCACGGGCTGGCGCATCAGCAACCCTCGGGATTGTCGCCTTTCGCTCCGCGAAAGGACGTTCTTTTGCGGAGCGAAAGACGACTCTCTTTCTGCCCCCCAACCCCCATCGTTCAGCCCCCAACTTCCCCGTCGCGGCAGCGCCCTCATTGTGGTGCTGATCGTCGTCGTGCTGCTGACTCTCGGGGCCTATACCTTTCTTGATTCGATGATCCTCGAACGCCAGGCCGCCGACTTCTCTGCGCGCACGGCGCAGTCACGAGCGTTGGCGGACTCGGGCGTCGAATTCGCCGCCGCCATGCTGGGCAATCCCGCCGACCTGGAGACCGAGAACATCTACCACAACCCCGATGCGTTCGCCGGGGTCACACTGCTGGAGTCGTCCTCGGACACCGGTCGCGGACGGTTCACGCTGGTGGCTCCGGTCGAGAACGACACGACGGGAACGCAGCTGCGCTATGGGCTGGTGGATGAGTCGTCGAAGATCAACATCAATGCGATCACCGCCCTCGATCTGGATGAGGACCAGGCGCACGCCCTGCTGCTGGCCATCCCCGGCATGACGGATGAGGCGGCGGACGGCATCCTGGATTGGGTCGACTCCGATGACGACGAGCGGACCTCTGGCGCGGAGTCGCTGACCTATGAGGGGTTCGAGCCGCCGTACAGCGCCAAGAACGGAGCCTGCGAATCGATCGATGAGCTGTTGCTGGTCAGTGGGGTGACACCCGCACTGCTGTATGGCGAGGATGCCAACCGCAACGGGCTGCTCGACCCGAACGAGGACGACGGGGTGTTGACCTCGCCGCCGGATGATGAGGACGGGGTGCTCGATCTGGGGTGGAACTCGTATCTCACCATCTTCTCGAGCGAGTCGAACTTGCAGCAAGACGGCACCGAGCGCATCGACCTGAATCAGCCGCTGCTGACCGAGTTGTACGATCAGCTCAACGATGAGTTCGGCGCGGAAACCGCCATGTTCATCACCGCGTTCCGCATGAACGGACCGGTGACTCCCTCGGCGGTGTCGGGGTCGACGACGGCCTCGACCGGAGATGCCGACACCGACGATGTGTTGCAGGCGATCGGAAACGGGATCGCCCAACAGATCACGCGTGTCGCGACCGGTTCCGGAGGCGGCACCGATGGAGCTGGCAGTGATGCCGGAGCGATCACTCGCGCGGGCATGGACCTTTCTCCGGGGGCCCAGGTGACGATTGTGTCGCTCTACGAACTCGTCGATGCTCAGGTCACCGTCGCGATCGATGGGACTGACACCACCCTCGACAGCCCGTGGTCGTCCAGTGGAGGGTTGGCCACCTCGCTCCCGACACTGCTGGAGACCATGACGACCACCTCGGCGGCGACTCTCGATGGCCGGATCAACATTAACCAGGCTCGGCGTGAGGTGCTCCTGGGCATCCCCGGTATGCCGGTCGATCTGCCCGATCTCATCGCCAGTCACCAGTTGATCGACGCGGACGGACTGCCGATCACGGACCTCATCGGGCAACGGGCGACGACCGGATGGTTGCTCATCGACGGGCTGGCCGATCTCGCGACGATGCAACTGCTGGACAAATATTTGTGTGCCCGAGGGGATGTGATCTCGGTGCAATCGATCGGGTACTTTGAAATGGGCGGAGCTGTGTCCCGCATTGAGGCAGTGATTGACGCCACACAGAAGCCCCCGCGCGTGATCTTCCGCCGCGATCTGACGCGGCTCGGACCGGGATACCGCCTGGATCAGTTGGTTCCCGCCGGGGACACTCCGCCGTAGTGCGTTGGATTCCAACCTCAATTCTACGCCCTGCCGCCAAAACTCCTCATCGACCCCGCGTTGATCGGTTTCAAGGACTTCGTTATGTTCCGTCCTTCACCGTCCACAACGGATTGCACACACACAGAGGGTACCGCCATGGGGCTTTTCGACGGCAAACGAGGCGTCATCTTCGGCATCGCCAATGAACATTCGATCGCGTGGGCCATCACGCAGCAACTCGCCAAAGAGGGGGCTGTGATGGGGTTTACGCATATGCCGGATAAAGATCCGGCCCGCACGAAGAACGAAAACAAGGTTCGCAAGCTGGTCGATCCACTCGGGGCCAAGTTCGTCATTCCGTGTGATGTGCAGAACGACGCCGACCTCGATAAGACCTTCGCACATATCAAGAGTGAACTCGGTACGATCGATTTCATGCTGCATGCGATCGCGTTTGCACCGCCGGCGGATCTCACCGGGCCGGTGTACAACGTCAGCCGCGCTGGTTTCCAAGTGGCGATGGACATCAGTGCCTATAGCCTCGTGGCCATGACCGGGCGGGCCAAGCCGATCATGAATCCGGGTGGCAGCATTCTGACGCTGTCGTATTTGGGCGGGGAGAAGGTCATCCCCGGTTACAACCTGATGGGGCTGTGCAAGGCGGCTCTGGAGAGTGCGGTCGGCTACCTCGCCAGCGAGACCGGGCCGTCCGGCATTCGCGTCAACGCTCTCTCGGCGGGTCCGGTGCGGACGATCAGTGCCAGCGGCGTCGGCGATTTCAAGAAGATGTTGACCCTGTATGAGACGTTTTCCCCACTGCGTCGCAACATCACCGAGGAGGAGGTCGGCAAGGTCGGCATGTTCCTGCTCAGTGATCTGGCGAGTGCGGTGACGGGCGAAACCCTGCACGTCGACTGCGGCTACCACGTCATGGGCGGGCCTCCGCTCGATGCGTTTGGAGAGAAGGCACCGGCGACGGCTGCTCAGTAAGACGAGCGGCCGGTCATCGGCTCCCCTGTAAGACGGCCTTTCCAGGCCGTCTCTGGACGCGGGAGATCCCCGAGGACGGCCTGCAAAGGCCGTCCTACGCCACTCACCAGTTCGCCTTTTGCCAGGAGCATCCCATGCCCCCCAAGCTGGTGCGTGTCGGGATCGCCGTCGTCGAACACGACCAGAAATACCTCGTCGGCATTCGCGGACCGACCGGCCCCCTCGCGGGCTTCGATGAATTCCCCGGCGGGAAGTGCATCGCCCACGAGACCGCAGCCGCCTGCGCGGTCCGCGAGTGCATGGAGGAGACCAACCTCGCCATCCGGATCACCCAGCCGCTGTATCACCGCCGGTTCGAATACACGCATGCCACAGTCGATCTCAGCTTCTATCTGAGCGAGATCGAGTCCCCCGAGGCCGACCTGACCCCCACGCCGCCCTTTCGCTGGGTCGATCTGCGCGAGCTGTGCGGCTTGCAGTTTCCGGATGCGAATCAAGAGGTCGTGTCGCTACTCTGGGATCGAGATCAGAAGCGAAGCGAGGCCCAAGGCTGGGCGTGAGTGACTGGCGAGTGTCGTCTTTCGCTCGGCGAAAGAACGTCCTTTCGCGGAGCCAAAGGCGACACAGCCAGCCCGACGGCGGACGACTGCAACCAGCTTAGAAATTGGTCCTGAAGGACATCCCGATATTCGGTACTGCGATCGCTGTCGACTTCCGTCCGCTTCCACCTGTGCGGAATGATTGTCTCGCCGTAAATTCGGGAAGTTGTTTTGGACCATGTCCTCAGCGATGGCCGAAGGCCGAAGGTGGAGAGTGGGGAGATGGAGCAAGCGGGGGCTCAACCGACTCCCGACTCCCCACTTGCTACGATACCCACCCCGTCCCAGCGGACCCGATCCCCCCGTGAGGCTCAGGCGTGCCTGTTCGCATCGCGTTTTGCATTACTGAACTCGATCCCGGAGGAGCTGAGCGGGCTCTCTTCGAGATCGTGACGCGGCTGGACCCGGCGAACTGGGAAGTGCGGGTGTACTGCCTTGGTCCCGAAACCGATTTGTCTCGGCAGCTTCAGGAGCGGGGAATCGTCGCCGTGTGCCTGGAGGTCCGTCGCTGGTATCAGATGGGCGTCCTCTTTCGTTTAATCTCACAGCTGCGGGAGTTTCGGCCTGCGGTGCTCCAGACGTTTCTGTTTCATGCGAACATCCT
>JAYTWO010000031.1:0-2944 GCA_043743415.1 Planctomycetota bacterium | reverse complement strand
ATAATCCATCACCGCTCCCTCCCCCATGGTCCAACAACTGGCGGAATGGTAAAAAGTTTGGCGATTAAAGCAACAGGCCGTCACGTCTGCCGCTCGCTCCAGCGTCACATGCCCCAGCTCGCTCGCCAGCAAACCGATCTGCACGAAGAGCTGATCACCTCGTCCAGCTTTGTCGCCAACAACACCATCTGCCCCCGCGACTCCGGAGCCCCCGCCCAATAATCCATCACCGCTCCCTCCCCGCTGGCCCATCCGAGGGGGAATGGTAAAAGGTTCGAGGATTAAAACAACAGGCCGGTTCGTTCAGCCGCTCGGTGCCGATTCTGGCGTTGAGGTCGTCCACTGGGGCGTTCATCTTGTGGGGGCGACATCGCCGATGTGGTCGCTTTCGACCATGACGCTTATGATGCCGGAGACTGCCCATTGTCCCTCGGGAGACTGCCTGCTCATGTTCGATTTGCCCACACGTCTGGCTGAAATCATTGCCGTGGGGGCGGAGCTGACCTCGGGGGCCAAGCTCAATACGAACTCGCAGTGGCTCAGCGCCCAGCTCTCGGATTTGGGGATCGTGACCGGGTGGCATACGACGATCACGGATGATCTGGGGATTAATGTGGCGGCCTTGAGACTGGCGGTGGAGCGGGCCGATCTAGTGGTCATCACCGGTGGGCTGGGGCCGACGCTGGATGACCTGACGCGGGAAGCCCTGGCTCTGCTGGTCGGTCAGGAACTGGTGCTCGACCCGTTGTCGCTCGATCTGATTGAAACCTATTTCCGCAAACGACAACGTCCCATGCCGGAGCGGAACCGCATCCAGGCGTACTTCCCCCGCAGCTCGGTGGCCCTCAACAACCCGATCGGCACCGCCCCCGGAGTGTGGATGACGGTGCCGCGCGCGGGACGAAGTGCTTGCCTCGTGGCGGCGATGCCGGGCGTGCCGAGCGAGATGTACCGCATGTTTCACGAACAGGTCGTCCCGAGACTGCCGGGCCAGGACCGCGTGATCCTCAAGGCCCGCATCAACACGTTCGGCTGTGGAGAGTCGCAGGTGGAAGAACTGCTGGGCGACCTGACCGCGCGGGACCGCGATCCCGAGGTCGGCATCACCGCTCACGACGCGACGATCACGCTGCGGATCATTGCTCACGGGTCAACTGCCGAGGTGTGCCAGGCCAGGATCGCCGCGACGGCCCAGCTAATCCGCGAGCGACTGGGCGACCTCGTGTACGGGATCGAGGACGAAGAGCTGGAGGATGTGGTGGCCCGCGTACTCGAAGCGAACGGGCGAACGCTCGCCACGATTGAGACAGGGACTGCCGGACAGTTGGCGCAGCGCTGGATCGAAACGGGTGCGGCGTGTTATCTCGGCGGCGAGGTCTGGCCCGCGTTTCGCTGGGATGCTCAGAGGTCGCTACGGGAGCAGACACGGGATGTAGCCCGAGCCGCACTCGAGCGGACCGGTGCCGATTTCGTGCTGTGCGTCTCACCGTTTCCCCCGTTGCCGACGACGCTTAACGCCGCCCCAGTCGAAGCCTGCGTGGCCCTGGCCACGCGGGAGGACCTCCTCGACGAGACGGTCCTCCTCTTAGGCAATCCCGCCATTCACCAAAGCCGCACCGCCAAGATCGCCACTGATCTGTTGCGGCATCACCTCGCAGGCCGAACGAGCCGGTAACCGCTATGCCCATCGACCTCCTCTCGCTGATCCGCCCGTCCCGCAAAATCCTGGGGATGTCGGCGGTGTTGTTGCCGTTCCAATCCACTGGCGAGGTCGACTGGGTGTCGTTCCGGAACCTGGTGGCTCGCACCGCTGATTGTGGTTTGGTTCCAGCGGTGAATATGGACACCGGGTACGCCAACCTGATCGATGACGCCACGCGGCGGCAGGTGCTGACCGTTACCCGCGAGGCCCTGAGCAATCGCCCGTTCGTGGCTGGAGCCTTCGTCGGCGACACCCCCGGCAGTGCGTTCCAGCTCGATGCATACTTGCGGCAGATGGCCTGGATCATCGAGGCTGGGGCCATGCCGGTGATCTTTCAGTCGTATGGCCTCACTGGGCAAGGGGACGAGGAGATCGTCGCGGCCTACCGCGCGATCGGCCAACGCTGTGACAAGTTCATCGGCTTCGAACTGGGGACAATGTTCGCTCCGTTTGGCAAAATCTATTCACTGCAGCTCTATCGTGAGTTGATGGGCATTCCACAATGCAGTGGGGCCAAGCACTCGTCGCTGAGTCGCCAACTGGAGTGGGAGCGGCTCGTGCTGCGGAATCAGGTCCGCCCCGACTTTCGCGTCTTCACCGGAAACGATCTGGCGATCGATATGGTGATGTACGGCAGCGACTATCTGTTGGGGCTGAGTGCGTTCGCGCCGGACTTGTTTGCCCAGAGGGATGCGTGGTGGACAGCGGGGGACTCGCGGTTCTATGAACTCAATGACAAGCTGCAGTATCTCGGATGCCTGGCGTTTCGCGATCCGGTCCCGGCCTACAAGCATTCGGCGGCGATGTTCTTGAAGCTGAGGGGTTGGATCGAGACCGACCAGACGCACCCCCAGAGTCCAACCCGCCCCGAGAGTGATCGGGAGATTCTGCGGGGGATCATGCAGCAACTCGGCATCGCGAATTAGCCCCCTCCTCAATGGCGTCAGCGTGGAAGATCTGACGTGACCGACACATCGCTACCCCGCTTGTCGGGGTGGTTCCCGCGCTTGTGCCCTACTCGATATCCGTAGGTGTTTTGTATTGCATAATCGGGTAACCGTTCACACCCTGGCGAGGAGTGACGGGGGTTTTTGGTGGGCGAAGTGGGCGGTGATGGCTTGGGTGAGGAAGTCGAAGGTGTTCTTATCGCGTTGGCGGCAGGTTTCCAGGACGGTCAGCAGGGTCTCGACGAAGCGGCTGCCGCTGTCGCTTTGGGTGCCGAAGCTGAGTTGTTTCCAGATG
>JAYTWO010000030.1:0-3492 GCA_043743415.1 Planctomycetota bacterium | reverse complement strand
GATCGATCCGGGAAGATCAAGGTGTACCAAACCATCGGCGCTGGCGCAAGTCTTCCCATTGCCCGCAGACTACCCATGGGTGCGCGCTGGCCCTGGCTTGCGCCCCCCCCCCCCCCAGAATACCAAGCAGGCCCCTGGCAAAAGCTGACAGGAATGTCTGCTCGACTAACTTGCTTAACCAACCACCCGAAGAGTGCGTGCGACGAACCATGGCCCGGGGTTCCTTCAGAGAGGTTTGTGATGTGCGCGTGTTTCGCAATCGGCGATCACAGAGATCGACGTGGGATGCAGACAGGAATGACTGTTCGAGTTGTGGTGGCAGCTGCCGCTTCTACTAGATTCAAGCATCGACGTTCGCGACTGCGGGATTGAGATTACCCTCTCACATCCGCCAGTCAAGAGGACTCTTTCAACAAATTGGGAGAATTGTTGAAATCAGCGAGGCGGCCAGATCGCCCGTGGTGAAGGGGCATGGGCGGGTAGGTCTTGCCAATGTGCTCGGACCCGTGTGAGGTCGGCACGCGTCCGCGCAGGGTTCGCTCGATCAGGCCGGACCGGAGCAGGAACGGCTCGACGTCGTCTTCGAGCGTGTTGACCTCGCACTTCAAGGTGGTGGTCAAATCTTGAAACAGGCTTTCGATCCGCCAGCGCTGCCGGTACAGGTCCATGAACCGGGCCGCCTTCACCGACCTGGGCAGGTTCGTCAGCACGTGAATTTCGGTCTCGCCTTCGGGCGATGGCACATCCAGTGTGAGTGTGATCTTGCGGACCTTCAGCGTCTCGCCCGCTTCGTTTTGCAGCCACAGATATTGAGACGAGACCGCGCCCGTTGCGCAACGTCCTTGAGGCACACACGCGCCTTCGCGTTCCCAAGACAGCGTCGACGCATGTTGCCGAATCACAAAGTATCCGCCCGCTGCGGCAATGCGAAACAGCACGCCCGTCGTGCAAAAGTTGCGATCGGCCACCCACAGATCGTTGGCTTCCACACCCGCCAAGATCGGCTCCAGCAAGGAACGTTCTGGGGCCTGACCGTCCTCGCCGCAGACGACATCGATCGTCAAGTTCGGCTCCGGATCCCACACCACCAACGTCTGCCCCGGCAGCGGACCAGCTGCCACATCACGCAACACCGGGAGTCGTCGCTCCGTCTTGGTCAAATGATTGCCGTCCCACACCTTGACTCGATACCCCGCGACCAATGGGGGCGACGTGCCATTCATCCGCCGAATCAACGGCCCCAAGCGTTGCGCGGTGTGCCGCACCAACTCGGAATGGGCCTTCAGCCAAGTCACAGAACATGGCCAAACCGTCGATCGCGTGATGCTGCGACTGGGGATCGGGTGAAGTGCAAAACTTCAGTAATAAAAACAACAGGCCGGTCAGCGAGGGTCGAACGCAGCGAGGGGTGCCGCACAGAAGCGTCCAGACCGGCCAGTGTGCGTCCCTCTCGACAGTACACACTCCCGCAGGACGCCGAGAGCGTCCGCCATCGCTGACGCGTCGGGGTGCTCATGTCAGTGCATTGGGCTCACGGGGATCGGCACTCCGCCGCTCCAACCCCTTCGCCTTGGTCTTCTCCATCTTCTCATGCACTCGGGCAAAGTTCCGCAGCCAGTCGTCATAGCGCTGGGCCTTGAACTGGAAGAACTCCTCGACCTCGGAATGAGGGGAGAGCAAAAACTTCTCGGCAGCGAGGCCCTCGATCACGCAGTCGGCGACGGCCTCGGGAGTCACCGAACTCATGTGCAGGAACTGGTGGACCGGGTCGCTCAGGTCGAGGAAATCGGTCGACACCCCCGCCGGGCACAGGCACGACACCTGGATCCCCCGCTTCTGATACTGCACCGACAGCCACTCCGCGAACGCCACCACGGCGTGTTTCGTGACCGAGTACGGAGCCGACCCAATCTCGGTCAGCAGCCCCGCAGCTGAGGACGTGTGGAGTAGATAGCCCTGCCCTCGCTCCAGCATCCCTGGCAGTACCGCCCGCGCGGCGTAGACATGGGCCATGACGTTCACGTCCCACAGCCGCTGCCAGTCGGTGTCTGGCACCTCGACGCCTCCGCTGATGGTGATTCCGGCGTTGGAGACGAAGAGGTCGATCTGGCCGAAGCGTTCGATCGCCTGAGCGACTAGAGCTTGGATGTCAGCTTCCCGCTGCACGTCACAGCGGATGGCCAAGCCACCGATCTCCTGGGCGACCGCCGAAGCGGCCTCGAAGTCGAGATCGGCCACGATGACACCGCGAGCCTGTTCGAAGGCGAACCGGCGGCAGAGTGCTCGGCCGATTCCGTTGGCACCGCCTGTGACAACGGCGACTTGATTCAACAACTGCATAGGGCAACTCGGTCTCTGCAACACAACAGGTCGAGTCGGCTCGACGGCGAACACTGACGGATGACGCTACTGAGCGGCGGGCTTGGTCACTTCCAGCGACTTCACCTGCTCATGCACCGTGCCCACGATCTGGTCCTCGACCGTGTCGGCCCATTTGCTGGGGCGGCCATAGTACAACATTGCCCCCTCGCCTTCATACCCGCCCTCGGTGAGTACCCGCCGCGAGGGAATATAGGCCATCACGTCGTTGGCATACCCGGCCACCCACACGGGCTTCGCTCCGTGCTGCATGCGGATTTCCGTCTTGAGGCGGATCGAATAATCGACCACCACCTCGCCGCCGAGAATCACCCACAGCGGGCCATCGCCGAGCTTCCACGTCTGCACCGGATACGCATACGTCGGGCGGATCGAACCGTGGGCTTCCAGTTCCTGCTTGAGCGATTTCGCCCGCCCGACCTCGTAGACGTTGGTCGAAGTCAATTGGGCTTCAATCTGTTCGGCAGTCGGGATCGAGGCAAACGCCAACTCCGGCTCGTCGTAGCGGACATCCAGGTCGCCGCTGATCGGAGCCACATTCGAGACCAATGCAGTCTGGACTTCGGTCGCCAGTCGGCTCCCGTACTCCTGTGCCAGTTCCACCGTGCGGCGCGGCAGGGGGTTCTGATCGGCACCACACCCCGCCCAGAACATGGCCTGCGTGCCGGGGTAGTCCTCCTCAATCTGCTGCATCGCGAAGCCGGGGTAGTCGCCGCACCACTCAAAGAACGACAGTGTCGTCGCGTGGCAGGCGTACCCGAACACGATCGCCTTGATGTCATCGCCGCTGCTGACTTGCAGCACCGGCACCTCATGATCGACGGGACCGAGCAGCTCTCCGGCCGCACGCAGCGCGGGGACTTCGGCCTCCTTGTTCGTGCGGCGATTCACGGCGAACCCCACCTTGCCGCTGCTCCAGGCGAGTTCCGCCGGGGTCAGGTCCGACAGGGCCTGCCCCACAGCTGTGACGATCTCGTCGATGAGTCCGGAGGTGTACTCGCGGACCAGCGTCTGGTCCTCTTCGGAGAGAGTGTACATCGACATCAGGTTGTGGCCCACGACCGGTCCGCAGTGGGTGTGCGAGCAGAACAGCGCGATGCCCGACCGCTCCAG
>JAYTWO010000029.1:0-6239 GCA_043743415.1 Planctomycetota bacterium | reverse complement strand
GATCGATCCGGGAAGATCAAGGTGTACCAAACCATCGGCGCTGGCGCAAGTCTTCCCATTGCCCGCAGACTACCCATGGGTGCGCGCTGGCCCTGGGAGCTATGCCTTGGAAAATCCCGCCGATTTATGGCCATCCCCCCAAATAGTCGGATGAGCCTGAAATGTACTCCCCGAAATGCCGCCGCTGCGGCTCCGCGGCGAACAGGTCGCAGACTGTTCCAACGCCCGCTTCACGATGGTGGGGGACTCGACAATCCCTACCCTGGCATGGCTGCGCCCTCCCTGGGTCGTTTGCGCCAATCACTTCACAATCCCCTTGTGACCATTTTCGCAGAACTGCGGGGTGAAATGTAAAACTTTAGATGGGAGCCCCACACGTATCCTCCTCGCGTACCGCGAACGCTGGACAGGCACGGAGACCTTCCATCGAGACGGCAAGCCACAGCTCGGCCTGGTCGAGTGCCCGTTGAGAAGCAGCCAGGGTCAGACACGATATATGTGCCTGGTCTTCTTGGCGTACACACTCCTGATGTGCGAACTGCGGCAGAACCGCGCGCCCAGGAATGACGCGCCCGACAAAAGTCGATATCGGACGAAAACACCTCAGAAAACCCAGTGTTTCAGAGGGGCCAACTCGCTGATTTTCGACTTATGTCGGTTACGTCAGGAATGGCCCTCCAACGACTGACGACGATCGGCGAAGCCTGCCGCGCGCAGCTGCGAGAAAACCTGTGCACCACCCCGGAATGGGCCTTCAGCCAAGTCACAGAACATGGCCAAACCGTCGATCGCGTGATGCTGCGACTGGGGATCGGGTGAAACGCAAAACTTCAGCGAGAGCGTGAAATTCGCTTCTCTGTGGGGCCACTTTATTCTGGCAAGTCCAGCAGTCAATGGCACATTCACACCATTCGTATGATTTGCAAAGTTCTTGAACTGATCCTAACTGGACAGTGCCAGGTTCACTGTCGAATCTGATCGCAACATGAATGAGGAACTGAGTTTCTGTCGTTCCAGTGGATTTCGCAAGTGACAGGGACAGAGATTCCAGAACACACTGATCAGAAACAGGTTACGACATTGAGCGTGAGGAACCTGGCGCTGTCCAGCTAAGTGCCATTGGCAGTCGCTCAGAACAGCCAGCGTGAAGGTGCTGAACCGTCCATCTCTCCGCACAGTGATGTCTTCGCAAAGAGCAACATCCATGATGAGAGACATGGAGCAGACGGAACCAGTCACACGATTGGACGAACACTCCCGTGTGGTCGGGCAAGCGTCTCGGGTTGGCCCCGGTCCGCCCGCACGTCATACTCAATCCTGGTCGCGACCCGCGTCGTCCGGCCCTCACCGACCGATGAGCCCCCCCCGATGTTCCCGCACACCCGACTGCGTCGTCTTCGTTCGCACCCGCGTCTTCGCGATCTTGTGCGCGAGACCGAACTGGCCCCCAACGATTTCATCCTGCCCCTGTTTGTGCGGCACGGAAAGCAGACCCGCATCCCCATCAACTCGATGCCGGGTCATGCTCAGATGACGGTCGATCTGCTGGCGTCAGAGGCTCGCGAGATCGTGGACCTCCGCATCCCGGCGGTGATCCTGTTCGGCATCCCCGAGACGAAGGACGCCATCGGCAGCTCGGCTTGGGACGATGCCGGCGTCGTGCAACAGGCCATCCGCTGCCTCAAGGACGCGGCCCCGGACCTGCTGGTCATTACCGATCTCTGCTTCTGCGAGTTCACCGATCACGGGCACTGCGGAGTGCTGCACGAGTGTGGTGGGCACATCGATGTCGACAACGACGCGACGCTGGCGAACCTGGTGAAGCAAGCGGTCAGTCATGCGCGAGCCGGGGCGGACATGATCGCCCCCAGCGGGATGATGGACGGGATGATCCTGGCACTGCGCGGTGGCCTGGATGCCGCTGCGGCCTCGCACATCCCGATCATGAGTTACGCTGCCAAGTACGCCAGCGGGTTCTATGGCCCCTTTCGCGAGGCCGCCGAAAGCACGCCGAAGTTCGGTGACCGTCGCACCTACCAGATGGACCCCGCCAACGGAGCCGAGGCCCTCCGCGAGGTGGCCCTCGACCTCGCCGAAGGGGCGGATCTACTGATGGTGAAACCCGCCCTCAGCTACCTCGACATCATCCGCCGCGTCAAGGACGCCCACCCCGAAGTCCCCCTCGCCGCCTACAACGTCAGCGGCGAATACGCCATGGTCAAAGCCGCAGCTGCGAATGGCTGGATTGACGAGCAGCGGGTGGCGCTGGAGATCCTGACGAGTATCCGCCGGGCCGGGGCGGATATGATTCTGACGTACTTTGCGAAGGATGCGTGCCGGTGGCTCGAAGATTGTTGAGGAACAAACGGACACGCGACGCGAAGCCCTCGAAGTGAAGCGCGGTATCGCCAATCATTCTGGAGCCTCTATGTCCAAACGACCCACCAAAGCTCCATCCACGCCCATTCCGATGTTGCGTCGTGTGGGAGCAAGTCGTCGCAGCGAGATCCCCCTCCACGTGGCGAAAGGGCTGAGCGATGGGGCACTTGAATCTGCGACATTGGCGGAGGGCCTCGCAGTCGACTTCAAGTGGCTCCTCACTTGCGCCGCACCTGAAGTCATGCCGGAGGAAGTCGCACGGGTTCGCTGGGTGGCCCCGGTTGATTCGCTTTGGAATCTACCGGGGCGGCGCAGCCGGAAGAGGCCTGCTCGGGAAGATCGTATCGCGAGTGAACCTCTTGTGCCAAGGTACACAGGTAGGCTCCAAAGCGAGCCAACCTGTGCCACCCACTCCCTCAACCGGGGCCACCCTGCGAGAGAGTTTCCGGAATCGTCCGACTGCTCGTCAAGCCTCTTGTTGCTTTGCAACCCAGACATCCAAAGCGATGTCTGGGCCACCCCGCCACCCCGCGTGTTCCCTGTTCCCTCTTGTTGTTGCACAACCCAGACGCTCAAAGCAGCGTCTGGGCCACCCCGCCTTTATTCCTCCCTTTAAGGTAAACACGGAGAACTGGCAATCAACGGTTCCTGACACCTTTATTTGCGTCTGACACCTTTATTTGCGTACAAGGGTCGTTTGTCGAGCATCGCCGGGGGATAGTTGGCGATCTCGTTCCCAAGCTCCGGGAAAGCAGAAAGGTGTCAGGTCTCATTTCTGGGCCGCCCTCGGGGGCGTAGCGTGCTTTCCAGTCCCAAGCGGACCTCGCGGGGTGGCCCCGGTTGGCTGCTTTGAGCCTACCGGGGCGGCGATCGCCGGAAGAGGCTTGATCGCGATGAACGTGTCGCGAGCGGACCTCCTGTGCTGACGCACACCGGTAGGCTCCAAAGCGAGCCCACCGGGGCCACCCCATGACTTAACCGGGGCCACCCTGCGGCAGGGCAAACGACTCGGACCATCACTCATTCCAGATCAACACTTCCGAGACCCCGCTGCGGGCGGGGCCTTTGTGGGTGAAGACGATGCGGGCTTTCGAACTCTGGACGGGGTCGAAGCGAGCTGTGTTCCACTGACTGCCGAGCGGCGTTTCGGGGGACGTTTGGAGGTTGGCAACCCGCTTCCAGGCAGTGCCGGTCCAGAATTCAATCATGTAGGAGGTCGGCGGCTGGACCCCTCCGCGGTCGTCGTAGATGGCCAGCTCGACACGGCGGAACTCGACCTCGTGGCCGAAATCGATGACCAACCAGTCGGACTCGGTCTTCGACTCATAGCAGGTCCAACGGTTCATCGGTGTCGGCAGGAAGATCGTCTTGCCGTCGATGGCACTCGCTGGCACCCCGCCGAAGCGGTCGCTAAAGGACGCCGACGCCTGCGGGAAGCCGTCGGGCTTGGAGTTGTAGGCCAGGTTGCCAGCCGGGGGCGGAGTGGGCTCCAGTGGCAAGGTCGCTGCGCCCCAGGCTTCGATCTCGGAGAGCCCTGCCTGACCGTCGTTCGGATGATGCAGCGTCACACGCAGTTTCGACATCGACAGAGGATCGATGCGAACGACGTTGGCACGATGACCTTGTGGCTGGTCGAGGAACGGGCTGCTCGACTTGATCGGTTGCCAGGTGTCGCCGACCCAGGCCTCCAGTTCGAGACGCTGAGGCGTGCGGACCATCGAGTGGTTCTCCCCGTTGTCGTCGAGCGGATAGAGCTTCACCGTGTCGATCGGGCGCGGCATGCCGAAGTCGACGACCACCCAGTCGCGCTCGTTTGGCGAACCCTCGCACGTCCAGCGATTCGGAGGATGCTGCAGATACCAATAATTGCCGTCCTGCAGCTTGCCCAGCGAGGTGTTCGGTGATGGATACGAAGTGGTCAGCCGCGGGAAGTAGGTGCCGTCGTTGTTCACGGCGAAGTTGACCGCGACGACTTCCGGGTCGCGTGTGGCTATCCGGCGGACGGGGAGAGCCACCGCGTGCTCGATGGAAATCGGCGAGAGCACCGGAGAGTGCGCAGCCTTCTTTCCATCGACCAGTACGTGCAACCCGGCTCCGAGCTTGTATCGCTCGCCGGACTTGTCCCAGACGATGCTGACTCGATGACCACGATAGAACACATCGTCGAGCGCGAAGTAGTCCCAGTCGGCGGGGACGAGCGGCTTGACCTCCAGCGTGTCATCATCGCGCGGCGTTAGCCCGACCAGCCCCGTGATCACCAGGTCGCAGTAGCCGGAATGGAAGTAGTGCTCGCTGTGGTTGTAACCATCGTGCCCCTCGAAGGAGCCCGTGTCGGGGTGCAGTGCCTCGGCGAGGTATGGCTTCCCATTCTTGCGGTGCGAGCGGGCGTAACCTTGCAGCAGCTGGACGTAGTCGGCCTTTCGTTGGCTGGCGATGGCAGCGTTGGGCTGCTCCTGCCAGCAGAAGTTCGACAGGGCCTTCAGCGTTTGCGTCGTCGCGTAGGGCCACGACTGACCACTCCACCAGCAGCAACTCTTCTGCAGCAGAAACATCGGGTCGTTGCGTTCGACGGTCGACGGACCGAAATCGGCAGCAAAGCCATCCCGCTCCATCAGCTTGGTCCAGGCTCCGGCATGCTTCGGGCCGGGGTCGATCATTTGGAACTGCCACGGGACATAGCCGATCAGCTCGCGGCCATGCGGGTCGCCAGCGAATTGCCCCGTCTCATAGGTCTTGGTCAATGCGAAGACCTTGTGGCCTTCTCGCTCCTCGTCGTTCTTGTAGACCGGGAAGAAGAACTGGCGTTTCTCATCCCAGAGCAGCTTCAGCATTGTGGCTTTGAGTGAGTCGGCCTTCTTCTCGAAACGCTCAGCGATCTCGGCATTGCCAGCCAGCTTCGCGACTTTGGCGATCGCCACCGCGTCGGCCCACATGTAGGCATTGAACGACGGGCGATAGCTCGGTGCCCCGCGCAGGATGTCCTTCGTCTGGCGACTATTGATGTTGAACTCCATGCCGTCGTCGTGGCCGGTCTGCCAGAAGAGGCCGACCTCCGGGACGAACTGGCGTTGCTCCCAGCCTTCGTAATTCTGGACGAGGTCCGGCAGCAGATCGATGGCGAACGCGTCGCTTCGATGGACTTGATTCACCGCCCAGGCTGAGTCCGCCAGCCACGTCGAGTAGTTCCTCGGCTGCGCTCCCGGAGTGCGGAACCAGTACCGCGTGTAGTCATTCGCGATCTGCGGCGACCGCAGCCACCGCGCCTCATACAGCTGATGTCCCGCCGGGCAGCTGATCGCTCCATAAGCCCCCGACCAGAACGGCCGGTCAATGAACTCGGTGAACAAATAGCCGCTGTTCGCCGAGCCATAGGTCAGGTGCTTTGTCAGCAACTCCCAGCGATAGTAGTAGGTCGTCGTAATGTCCACGTCGGGGCATTCGAAGAACGGAATCTGCTCGGCATACCAATCCCAATCCCGATTGTCCCAGAAGGTCTGGCCGTCGAGTTGCTTCTGCTTGTCGAGAACCTGAGACCTGGCGGGGCTTGCCGTCGCGATCAGCATCAACCCCACGGTCAGCCAGCGGACCAATGAACACATTCGTGACATAGATCAATCGCTCCGGGATCGCAGCTGCCAGTTGACTTCACTTCTGGCTTCGATGAGGTGGTGTCGCCGATCGGAATATGAGGAACACCTGCTGTCGTGAGAATAGTTCCCGCTTCCGGTCCAGTCAATGAGACCATTGTGCCTTCAAACGGGGGGGTCTGCCCACGATCCCTGTCAGCCCTAAATCTTGGCCAGTCCTGGGATTGGCCAGTAGAGGTGCCATTGGCCGCTGTCTTGCAGGGTGGTCAAGGC
>JAYTWO010000028.1:0-3772 GCA_043743415.1 Planctomycetota bacterium | reverse complement strand
TTTCGACTGGCTCCCGGATACGAGTGGAGCATCGAGGCGAACCCCACCGGGCTGACCGATGACAAGCTGGTGGTGTTGCGGAATGCGGGGGTCAACCGGGTTAGCTTGGGGGTGCAGACGTTTGACTCGGAACTACTGAAGTTGCTCGAACGCGATCATGATGGCGAGATCGCCACGGATGCGGTCCGGCGTTTGAAGGAGAGTTTCTCGAACGTCTCGGTCGATCTGATCTTCGGAATACCGGGGCAAACCCTGCCGCATTGGATCGACACGATCGACCGAGCGACCGGTCTCGGAGTGCAGCACATTTCGACCTATGGACTGACGTTCGAGGCCGGGACCTCGTTCTGGTCTCGGCGGCTGAAAGGCCAATTGAGTCAGCTCCCGGACGACCTCGAACGGGCGATGTACGAGGCCGCGATGGACCGCCTTCCCGCCGCGGGCTACCCGCAGTACGAGATCTCCAACTTCGCCCGCCCCGGTTTCGAATGCCGCCACAACCAGGTCTACTGGCGAGCGGAACCGTTCTTCGGCTTCGGCCCCGGAGCAGCGGCGTATGTGGATGGCGTACGGCGTACGAATCATCGCAGCGTGACGACTTGGCTCAAGCGGACGCTGGCCGGTGAACCCGCCATTGGCGAGAGTGAAAAACTCGACCGAGAAGGCTCCTCGCGCGAGGCGGTGATGCTCGGGTTCCGCCCGTGCGTTGGGATCTGCCGCACCGCGTTTCGCGAGCGTTACGGCGTTGAATTGGAGTCCCTCGCCGGAGCGGCATTCCCCCGATTCATCGCTGAGGGACTACTGGAACTCGCCGGGGATCACGCCCGCCTGACCCGTGCCGGTCGCTGCATGGCCGATCGCGTGATCGTCGAGTTCATGGGCTCTGGTCCGTAGAACGGAATTCATTCCGTTCCGGCTTCTCTCGCGTTATCACGTTCGCCAGAACGTGGGCTGCGGGAACCGGTATTCGGATGAACGGACAACCTACGCGTGTCCCAATCGACAACGCCTCGTTCTCCGTCAAAACATGATTTTGGGGTTGCCGCTTCCCTCGGCAGGAGCCTCGCCCTCCTGCGCGGGCCTGGCTCCACCCCAAGTCTTGCATTGATGGGACTCTGGAGGCGATTGCGAGAGGCACAGTGTGATCGCTGAATGTCCGGACCCACTGTGGGCAACCGTGGTACTCATTCCTTGGCGACTCGACGCTGCTCCCTCCGCCGCGTTACCATGTATTCGCCGGACGACTCCCGTCCGGCGTTGCTCTTTCTGATTCAGGAACACGGCCCGATGAAGGTGTTGGTCATTGGACAAGGCGGACGCGAGCATGCTCTCGTCTGGAAGCTCAAGCAGTCTCCCAAGGTGACGGAGGTCATCTGCTGCCCCGGCAATGCGGGCACCGCGGTGGATGCTCGCAACGTCGACATCGCCAGCACCGATATCGAGAAGCTGGTGCGGTTCGCCAAGGCAGAGGGGGTCGCTCTGACTGTGGTCGGGCCGGAAGCTCCACTCGTCGAGGGGGTCGTGGATGCCTTTAAGAAGGCGGGCCTGACGGTCTTTGGCCCGTCCAAGGCGGCGGCCCAACTCGAGGGGAGCAAGATATTCTGCAAGGACATCTTGCGAAAGGCCAACGTCCCGACCGCCGAAGCCTGGGCCTTTTCCAACGCCCAGCAGGCGGTCTCATTCCTCGAAGACCGCGAGGAATCCCCGTACGTCATCAAGGCCGATGGCCTGGCTGCGGGCAAGGGGGTCGTCATCGCGGCGAATCGCGAAGAGGCGAAAGCGGCCATCAAGCTGATGATGACGAAGCGGGAGTTCGGAGCAGCGGGGGATCGGATACTGATCGAGGAGTGCCTGATCGGTGAGGAGATCAGCATCCTGGCCATCGTCGACGGGCGGACGATCATCCCGCTCGAACCAGCTCAGGACCACAAGCGGGCCTACGACGATGACGCGGGGCCGAACACCGGCGGCATGGGAGCTTACACCCCCGCTTCGTTCGCCACGCCGGAACTGATGGAGAAGGTGATCGAGAAGATCCTGATCCCGACCGTCCACACGATGAAGAAGCAGGGCTGCGAGTTCAGCGGCATCCTCTACGCGGGGATCATGCTCACGACTGCCGGCCCGAAGGTGCTCGAATACAACGTCCGGATGGGCGACCCCGAAACCCAGCCGGTCCTGATGCGGCTCAAGTCCGATTTGTTCGAGCTGCTGCTGGCCGCAGCCGAGGGGCGGCTCAAGGATTTCGACAACCTGGAGTGGGACACGCGTACGGCGGTGTGCGTCGTGATGGCAGCGGAGGGGTATCCGTATAAGTACACGAACGGGAAGGTGATTCGCGGCCTGGACGCCGCGGCGAAATTACCCGATGTGATGGTGTTCCACGCGGGCACGGATCAGCTCGGGAGTGATGTCGTGACGCACGGAGGCCGCGTGCTGGGCGTGACGGCGCTCGGGGACGATGTGGCCGATGCCAAGCGGAAAGCCTACGAAGCGGTGAAGTGCATCCGCTGGGACGGGGCCTGGTGCCGCAAGGATATCTCCGACAAGGCCCGTCTAGGTGAGGTCATCCGCCACGGTGGAATGAAGCCGAAGGTGCTGCTGGTGGAGGAAGAGGAACTCGAAGAATCGGTGGAGGAAGAGTCGCTGCCTTCCGAATCGGCAGCAGAGACTCACGTACACGAGTCGACGGAACCGGAATGAGCGATGGGCCCAATTCCTGAGACTGACAATGCTCTCCCTCCGGGACGAAGCCCGGAGGGTGATCTGGCGTTCGCATTCTTCGGGAGCATTGCCGTCGGGCTGATGACTCCGGTGATTCCCTGTTTGCTGTTCGGGTTGCCGCTGGGATTCTCGATTGAGGGCGGATTTCTCGGAATCGTCTGGGGGTTTCTGACCGTCATCGTCGCTGCGGCAGCCGAATGCGAGACACGGCGCACGACGACGCTCCGAATGTTCGCCATTCTCTCGTTGAGCATGGTCGCGTTCAGCTGCGCGATGCTTGGCTGGCCGTATCTCGCGTTCTTCTTTTAAGACAGGCGGGCGAACATATCCTCCCCGCCACTGGGGCATGTCCCCGAGGTTCCAGCGCTTGTGCGCTACGGTAGCGCACCCGCGAGGGAACCACCCCGACACGCGGGGTGACGTTCTGTCGGTCACGTGTTGAATCTGAAATGACTCACGCCCTCCGGATGGCCATGTTGGCCTCGTCGTACCCCACGGCGGGGGCTTGGCAGGCTCCGTGGTGGCAGATGTAGAGGGTCACGACAGTGGCGGACGGGATGCCTTCGAGTGTGGGATGCGGGGGCTGTCCGGCTGCACCTGCACTGGCGTTCGGAAAGCGGGACAGGGTGTAGCTCGGCACGAACCGGCGGTGGAATGTGGCCAGCAGTTGGTCGGCCTTGTCGGGCTGGCCGCCATCGAGGAGGACCAGTTCTGGCGTGGGTCCGAGGACGAAATCGAGGGCGATGAGGGCTTGGGAGGCACCTCGTGAGTGATCGGCCATGAGGCCTGAGACCGCAGCCAGCGCATGCCAGCCGCTGGTCTCAGTGGGTGCCAGTGGCGGTCGCTTGGGACCGCCAGTGTCTTCGTGCGTCGAGGAACCGTCACTGGGCCGCCCCAGCACTGGCGAGTAAAAGCCCTCGCCAGTGGCACCCGAGGGCCCCATGAGTACGGAGAGCCGCAACAACGCTAGCGCCGCACAACTATGGGCGGCGGGGGTGGCGTTGTCCTGGACCTCTTTGGTGCGGTTGATGAGGGCTTCGTGATCGTC
>JAYTWO010000027.1:0-4966 GCA_043743415.1 Planctomycetota bacterium | reverse complement strand
TCCGCCTTCGAAATCCGCACACTGCCATCCATGGCCGAGTCCGCGCAGGTCCAGGTTCCGTCAGAACGAACCCGCATCGCAAGACTCGGCCTGCCGATTTTCACAGAGGACTTGCCTTTCGATTGGGTGGGGAGGCATTTAGGATCAAATCGAAGATTGCACAAGTCTAGTTTTGACACGTTCTGGTGTTCTCGTTGGGGGTCGTGCTGCATGTGATGCTGCATTGGTCGTAGATCGTCGGCACAATCCAAACCCGCCTGCTGAAGCGCAAGGCGACCCGCGACGATGGTTCTCACACGATAATCGGCGTCGGCGTCCTGTTCGTCCTGATCCACCTCCTGGCAGGAGGCATCCTCTGGGCGCAATGGGCGATCATGGAGGTCCGATGAGTTCACGGTCGGTTGACTCACTCTATTGTGCGATGGACTGCGAGACGTGCTGTGCGAGGGCGTCACACTCTGTGCCAGAAGGACTCAGGGAGGGTCAGGGCAGTCTCGCATCGTTGGGGAATCAGCGGTTGGAAGTCGATCCCGCTGATCGGCATCGGAATTGCGGTTCTGCCCGTTGGCCCTTAACCCCGAGAGCGAAGGGGGCGACGTGCCGTCGTCCGCGTGCGAATCCAGGGGTCTCCAGCGGAGAGCGAGATCATGTCAACGACAAAGCCCCGATCCCTGACCCAGGATGAACGATTGGAGAGGCCCGATGACCAAGCGGTCGCCTCTAGGAGCAGGATCCCCGTCGAGTGCGTGTTGGGCGGTGGGCCAGAGCGCGGTGCGTACCTGACTCCCGAGCAATGTGGGGACGGTTGTGAAGAGGAAATTCGCCAGTTGGCATACCAGAAATGGGAAGAATCAGGCTGCCCATCCGGGGATGGGTTCGATTTTTGGGTCGAGGCCGAACGAGAAGTGATGGCTCGCATGACGAGTTTGGAACCTGCCAAGGCGGAGAGTGATCCAGTCCCAGCGAGAACTGTGTGAGAGAGACGTGTACGACATCTGCGACTGGAGAGCAGCCCATGATTCACGAAGTGTCCGGCGACATCCTGTTCACCAAGGCTCAGGCCATCGCGCATGGCATCTCGCCGAATGACCCGTTCGACCAAGGCTTGGCGCGGGCTCTGCGCGAGCGCTGGCCGGTGATGCACAAAGACTACCGGCACTTCGCCCACCAGACGCACCCCAAGCCGGGGACGCTCTGGGAATGGGGCGGCTTCGGGGTGCGCATCTTCAATCTGCTCACCCAGAACGGCAGATTCGAGTCTGGTGCCAAGCGCGAACGGGCGAGCTTGTCCCATGTGGAGCACTGCCTGAAGGCCCTCAAGCACAGACTGACCGTGGATCACATCACCAGCCTCTCCATTCCCCGATTGGCGACTGGAGTGGGAGGACTCGGTTGGGAGGAGGTCCGTCCGTTGATTGATAAGCATCTGGGCGACCTGCCCATTCCGATCTATATCTACGCCACCTATCATCCCGGTGAACATGCTCAAGAACCCGCACAGTGAGACATGCCGATGCCCCAGATGCAGTTGGACAATCGTCTGATCGACTTTGAGGAAGGCCAGACTGTCCTGGACGTGGCCTCGTCCGTGGGGATACGCATCCCGACGTTGTGTTACCACCCGGACCTGTCGGGGGGCGGTTCGTGCCGCATCTGTCTGGTCGAGGTCGAGGGGGCTGAGCATTTTGTTCCGGCTTGCCAACACGTGGCCACCAACGGGCTGCGATTGCAGACGCAGGCCCCGCCCGTGATGGCTGCGCGGCAGATGGTGCTGCGGATGCTGACCAGCCAGGGCGGGTTTCGGTCGAACGGTGTGGACGCTCCCCCGACGGAGTTCGACCGTCTGCTGGCCGAGTATGAAGTCGATCCACCGCCGGACATTCCGGCACGGTATGCGGTCGACTCGGACCCCAGTCCGTTCCTGCATGTGGACCTCAATCAGTGCATCCTCTGCACCCGCTGCATCCGGGCCTGCGATGAGGTGCAGGGGCGGTTCGTGTGGGGCTTGGCCGATCGCGGGCATGAGTCGCACATCGAGGCGGGTGCCGGTGTCACGCTCGATGAGGCGGCGTGCGAAGGCTGCGGGGCGTGTGTGGCATACTGCCCGACGGGGGCGCTCTCGGACCGCCTCGCGATCGGCCTCCCGGCTCCAGATCGGAAGGTCACCACGACTTGTGCGTATTGCGGAGTGGGGTGCCAGTTCGACCTCCATGTGATCGACGACCGCGTGGTGCGTGTCACCTCCAACCCTGACGCACCGGTCAACGGGATGCATCTGTGTGTCAAGGGGCGCTACGGGTTCGACTACATCCACCACCCGGATCGCCTCACCCGTCCGCGCGTACGCCGCGAAATTCTCGAAGGTCAACCGCGATCAGCCAATCAACATCGAGGTGAGTGGGTCGAGGTCGATTGGGACCAAGCCCTCGACATCGTGGTGCGGCGGCTCGTGGCGATTCACCTGGAGACTGGTCCCGACAGCCTCGGTTTCCTCTCGTCCGCCAAATGCACCAATGAGGAGAACTACCTCGTTCAGAAGATCGCCCGGCAGGTCTTTGGCACACATAACATCGACCACTGTGCGCGGCTGTGTCACTCGTCGACGGTGGCGGGACTGGGGATGGCGATCGGGTCGGGGGCGATGAGCAACTCGCTTGACGATGTGGCCGACCACGCCGCCGTGTTCTTCGTGATCGGGTCGAACACCACTGAGCAACACCCCGTCTTTGGCTCGATGCTGCGGCAGGCGGTGCTGCGCCGTGGGGCCAAGCTGATCGTGGCCGATCCCCGCCGGATCGATCTGGTGGACTTCGCGACACTCCATTTGCGTCATCGACCTGGGACGGATATCGCATTGCTGAATGGGATCATGCACTTGATCCTGAAGCACAGATGGCAGGACCGGGAGTTCATCGCCAGTCGCTGTGAGAATTTCGAAGCGGTCGAAGAGTCGGTGGCTTCATACACGCCCGAGCGAGTGGCCGGGATGACCGGAGTGGCGGTCGATGATCTCGAACGGGCTGCGGAATTGCTCGGGACTCAGCGACCGGCTGCGGCCATCTGGGCCATGGGGATCACCCAGCACATCACCGGTGTGATGAACGTCCTGGCGCTGGCCAACTTGCAACTGATGCTCGGGAACTTTGGCATTCCCGGCGGTGGGGTCAATCCGCTGCGAGGCCAGAACAATGTGCAGGGGGCCTGCGACATGGGGGCTCTGCCGAATGTGTTTCCTGGGTACCAGAACGTGGTCGATCCCCTCGTGCGGGAGAAGTTCGCGCGAGCGTGGGAGATCATGGGCACGCCGGTCGAACTCCCTCCACAACCGGGGCTCACGCTGACCGAGATGATTCAGGGCGCCGGAACGCGCCAACTGCGAGGCCTGTTCCTCATGGGCGAGAACCCGGTGTTGACCGACCCCGATTCGGGCCATGTGCGAGAGTGCCTCGCAGCTGCCGAGTTCGTGGTGCTGCACGAAATCTTTCCGTCAGCGACCGCGGAGTTCGCCGATGTCTTGCTTCCAGGGACAACGTTCGCCGAGCGGGACGGCACGTTCACGAATACCGAGCGCCGTGTGCAACTCGTCCGCCAGGCGATCCCGCCGGTGGGTGAGTCGCGACCCGAATGGCAGGTGCTGGCCGAACTCGGAACGCGGTGTCTCGCTCAGCAAGGTCGCACTCCGCAGGGGTCCGCTGCGGGTTATGCGTACCACTCCCCCTCAGACATCATGGACGAGATTCGCATGCTGACACCCTCCTACGCGGGCGTGTCGTATGACCGACTCCAGCGAGGCGACCGGCTCCAATGGCCAGTCCCCGACCTCGACTCGCCGGGCACTCCGATCCTGCATCGCGACCGCTTCCCGATCGGCAAAGGCCGGTTCCACCCCGTCGAGCATCTCGATCCGCATGAGCAGCCGGACGCGGAGTTCCCGCTGCTACTCACCACGGGCCGCGTGCTGTATCACTGGCATGCGGGCGAGATGACGCACCGCAGCTGGGGGTTGGAAACAGCCTGCCCAGAGCCTCTGGTCGAAGTCTCTTCCGCCGATGCGCACCGGTTGGGGATCGAGTCCGGGCAGCCGATCCGACTCGAGTCCCGTCGCGGCCGGATCACTGCCACGGCCCACGTCACCGACCGCGTGGCTGAGGGAGTGGTGTTCGCGAACTTCCACTTCGCCGTGCCGCACAATGCCAACGAGTTGACGCACTCCACCCTGGACCCCATCGCCAAGATCCCGGAGTACAAGGTCACCGCCGTCCGGGTGGTGAGCGTCGTTTAACCTCAACGCCACAGGGCATGTTCCAATACCGTTCAATTAGGTGCTAACTCACGGTCTCCTGCTCCCTTGTGACGGGTCACGTTCCGAGGCGAGCCAGGAGGGCGTGGCGATGCGTGAGCAAGGACGCTCGACATTTTCGGTGGATGAGTCTGGGTGGTGTTTGGATCGGTGGGCGGGGTTGCACGAGGGCGAGCAGACGCTGGCGGGGGGGGAAATAAAGGTGTCAGGAACCTTTGTGTTGACATCAGTGGACCGAGGGAGACGGATATGGTTCCTGACACCTTTATTCACTTGACACCTTTATTCACTGGAATAACCTCTAGGGCAGACTCGACGGTCAGCACCAAACGGTCAACCAGTGATTCTCCGGGCGTCTCTGCCGAACCCACGAGTGCAATGCAATGAGTGAAGAACGCGTCTGGAACGACCAAACTCGAGATAGAATCCGGCAGACACTTCGGTCGACGATTCTTGGTGAAGTCCGGCTAGCGAAACGTGACCACAAAGAGATACTTCAGAACTGCTTTGAAGTTTACATCATGGATGATTGTCCTGAGAGCGAACAGAGCCAGTTCAATCAATTCGCAGCCGACGAACTCAATCATGCTGTAACGGGCTTGTCAGCCGAAATGGCCACATGGCCAGCAGAGACAGATTGTGATCATCTGGATCGAGTCGAAGCTG
>JAYTWO010000026.1:0-5940 GCA_043743415.1 Planctomycetota bacterium | reverse complement strand
TCTGAGAGATCCATCATACGAACGCTGATTCCCAAATACTTCTCGGGGTCACCAACCATGTTTTCAAAGAGCCATCCCCTCGCCGTTGCTTGGGGGAGGCACAATGTATCCGAGACTTTCTTCCCTGCAAGTCACTGCCCCCTTCTCTTTTGAATTTTTCTGGAGTTCGTACTTCGCTCTCGATTTCCGTCCTCGTCTGTTGCCGCAACTGGCATCACCGTAGTGGGTTGATGTATCCACCGTCCCCGGTAACATGGCATTTCGAGGCTGTGTCTCGCATTCAAGGGACACTTTTTCAACAACAACCGGCAGGACATCGGACTTCGTCAGGGACTCGTTTTTGGACCAGCAGTCGTGCCCGTTCCGTGGCACAAGCCGTGTCGACACCGTGCAGGTCGACACCGCGTGGACTCTCTGGTCGGCGATCCCTCGCACGACGAGATTCCGTGGACGGCCGCTGACACAGATTGAGGTGTGGCATGGTGTGGATTGCCGCTGGGGTGGCATTGGTGGTGGGGCTCTTGATCGGTTTCATCTTCGAACGGATGAGACTCGGTCCGGCCTATCGCAACAAGGAGCAGCTGCTTCACGAAGCTAAAGTCGAGGCTGACAATCTTCGCAAGACGAGTGAACTGGAGAACAAGGAAGAGTTACTTCGTCGCAAAGAGAACTTGAATAAGGAACTGGCCAAGGACCGCGAAGAGCTGCGAGACGTGGAACGCAAACTCGACAAGCGGGAGTCCGGCCTCGGTGAACTCGACAACCAGATCAAGGCCAAGGAGAAAATGCTCCAGACGACCCAGAATCGTCTGTCCGAGAAAACCAAGAACGCCGAGGCCCACGAACGCGAACTCGAAAAACTCCTCAAGCAGGAGCAGGAAGAACTCTACAAAATCAGCAGCCTCTCCAAGGAGCAGGCCTCCGAGCGTCTCATGACCCGCCTGGGACATGAGCTGCGGGCCGAAGCGGGGAGCCAGATTCTCAAGAAGGAAAAGGATCTCAAGGAGAACTCCGAGCGGATGGCTCGCGAGATCATCGGCATGGCGATTCAGCGGTACGCCTCGACGCACACCGCCGAGACGACCGTCTCGACCATCGATATCCCCAGTGATGATGTCAAGGGCCGCATCATCGGACGCGAGGGCCGCAACATTCGGGCTTTTGAGCAGGCGACCGGCGTGGATGTGATCGTTGACGATACTCCCGGAGTCATCGTCGTCACGGCCTTCGATGCCGTCCGCCGCGAAGTTGCTCGGCAGTCGCTCAACAAGCTCATTCAAGACGGTCGCATTCACCCGCAGAAGATCGAAGAGATCGTCCGCGAAACGCAAAAGGAGATGGATCAAACCATCATCCGCTCGGGCCGATCCGGTGCCGAAGAGGCCGGGGTGCCGAACCTCCACGACAAACTGATCCAACTGATGGGCCGCCTCTCCTACCGCGTCAGTTACAGCCAGAACGTGCTGCGGCACTCGATCGAGGTGGCGTATCTGACCGGCATGATGGCGGAGCAACTCGGGCTGGATGGCAACCTCGCCCGGCGGTGCGGGTTCCTGCACGACATTGGCAAGGCAGCGGACCACGAGATGGAGGGTGGCCATCCCGCCATCGGGGCCGAGCTCCTTAAGCGATACGGCGAAGGCCCGGAAGTGGTTCACGCCGCTCTCGGCCACCACGACGACATCCGCCCCGAGTACATCTACACCGTGCTGACAGCTGCGGCAGATGCCTGCTCGGCGGCGAGACCGGGGGCCAGACGCGAGTCGCTCGACCGTTACATCCGCCGCCTGGAAGACCTGGAGGCCATTGCCTATGGCTTCCCCGGCGTCGACCAGGTTTACGCGGTGCAAGCGGGTCGCGAGGTCCGCGTGATCGTCGACCCCAAGTCAATCAACGACCGCGAGGCCGCCAAAATGGCCCGCGACATCGCCCAGTCGATTGAAGACCAGTTGACGTATCCCGGAGAGGTGAAGGTCGTCGTCATGCGTGAGACCCGCGCAATGGGGGTGGCGAAGTAGCGAGCGAAAGCCGTCAGTGAGAGAACCGCACGGGATCGGTCTCGATTCGGCTGGCCCAGACGGGGAGCGGGCTCCACTGGACGGCGAGACGACGGGCGAGTTCTTCCACGGCGGGGCGTTCGCTGGCGTAGTGGCCGAGCATCACGAGGGCCATGCCGAGCGAGCGGGCCTCCAGGCAGGTGTGGAACCGGGTTTCGCCGGTGACGAACACTTGGCAACCGAGAGCTGCGGCGTCGGGGAGAAAGTCGCCAGCGGCACCGCAGGCGATGGCGATTATGGAGCAGCGCTGGGTCGGTTCGCCGACGAAGGTGAATTGCTTCGTGCCGCAGATCGGCTCCAGTCGGGAGAGCAGTTCGGAGAGTGTGAGGGGTATCTCCCACCGGCCCCACCGCCCTGCCCCGTGGGTCGACTGAGTCTTCATCCGAATCGGCTGGATGTCGCACAGACCGAGGGCCACGGCGATCTGCTGATTGATCCCCTCGCGGGCGCTGTCAAAGGCCGTGTGCGGGGAGTACACGCTGATGCCTGCCTGGGCCAGCCGCAGCAGCAGGCGGCCCTCGCTGGTGTCGGTGGTGAGCCGCTTCACCGCTTTGAACAGGATCGGGTGGTGGGTGATCACGAGGTTGGCCCCCTCGCGAATCGCCTCCTCGGCGACATCCTCAGTGAGTGTGAGGCAAGTCATGACGCCCCGCGCGTCTGACCGGGCATCGCCCAGCAACAGACCCACATTGTCCCACGGCTCAGCGAGGTCGAGAGGGATCTGCTGTTCGAGGGCGGCGAGGAGGTCTTGGATCAGAGGCATGGGTGGGCTATTGGATGTTCAGGTGAGCGGCGAGGAGTCTGTCCATTGGGCCTTAGTTTAGGGGCTGCGGTCCGCGATTGTCGCCTTTCGCTCCGCGAAAGAACGCCCTTTTGCGGAGCAAAAGGCGACAAAGTCAGTGCCATTCGGTGAGCGCTGTGCCGCTGGCGAGAATCCATGTCTCAGGTCAGTTGATTTGCCGGGTTAGCCTCCGGGGTCGGCAGATGGCGACGACGACGCAGGGCCATCGCCGTGACACCCAGCACTCCCGAGGCACCGGCCAGGATCGACAGGATCAGCTTCGACCGCCGTTGGGCTTCGATCGGCTCCCAGCGTTGAAGCAGGACGGTACTCTTGTCGTGGTCAAACTCAATCAGCCACGAGACGCGGTGAACCGGGTTCTCGAACTCGCCGACCTTCACGGAAAACGTCTCGACCACGCGCTCGGCGATGATCCCGCTCAGACGCAGATCCTCGGGCGTCGGGTGCCAGCCGACTGCCGGGGAATGATACTTCGCCAACGATTCCTGGACATCAGCGGTGAGAGACTGGAACAGCTCGGCCTCGGCCTCGTCAACCGTGGCGAATTGCTGGCTGGTGAGGACATACTTCGCGCGTCCGGCCCCGAGTGAGCCTTCATGCGGCGGGTTCTTCCGCCAGCCGGGGAGTTCCTGGATCGGGATCGATGGGGCATTTCCGGTGGTGTAGCGGATCGGCCTAGGAGCGAGGACAGCAGTAGTGACAGCCGGTGGAATCACAGTGGCCACTTGATGAGTGGAGGTGGGCACAAGCGTAGACGAAAATCCAACGACAAGTAGCCCGACCAACCCCACCGCTCCGGCAATCAGTACGACCTTGCCGTAGCCGTACCGGATGGCTGCCCCAATGCCTAGGACGATCACTCCGGTGATGAGCGCGAGAAAGAGAAGCGACCAGGCCGCGGGCGTTGCCGTGAACTCAGAACTGGCTGAGTGTTCGAAGGCGATTGGCGAAGATTGAACCCTCACGGGGGAGGACGTGAAAGGGAGACAGAATAAGAGCGCCACGAAAGCCAATCCCCCGATCCCCAGCGGCACTCTGGCATCTCCATGCCGGAAGGCAGTCACGATTCCGATGACCATCCCGAATAAGCAAATCAGTGCGGGGATGAGTATCCCCATGACTGCGGTCGGTGCGGTGAAGTCAGGGCTGGCGTTCATGGGAGGTCTCGAATCGTGAATACGAAGACGGGGCTCACTCTCCAAGTCGGAGACCTCTCCGAAGTCGCCGACATTAGAGCGGTTTATCTTCTTGTCTTTGCGCTGTTGGCTCCCGTTGGGAGGGCGGCATGAGATGAATTACCAGTCATCAGCCGCAGGGCGCTCGCCCACGGTTGAAACCGGACGCTAGCGCGTTCCGGCTGATCGGTATATTCTCATTGACCGCTCCCGTTGGGAGGGCGAAGCTCCTGCTGAGACGCTTGTGCCAGTCAGCGTCCTCCCCGGTAAGCGGCTCAGCAGGAGCTTCGCCCTCCCGGTCGGGGTTCGCCGAAGAGTGTCAAGACGACTCGTCAAACCGCTCGAGCGCTGCGTCAACGCTGAGACTTCGGGGTGCCTCTGACGGAAAGCCTGGACTCCAGAATTCTTACGAATTCTGCTACCCCTCGTTTTAGCCTTGACGCGGCACTAGGCTCGCTGTTTCCCCAACCCCGGCGAGGTCAGCTGCACGCTGGCGGAGATTACTCCGGCCCACAGCACCGCCACTCCCGAGGGAAAGGCCAGCACCATCGAGGTCAACACTCCCACGATCACTGACACGGCCAACGGCCACAGACCGAGTCGCGAAGTTCTCAGCGGATCGGTCTGCTTCGTCCAGTTGATGAGGGCGAAGAAGCCTCCGAAAAAGCACAGGAACCCAACCAGTGTCGGCAATCTCGCGTCGGTGAGGAGATCATGACTGCCCAGATGCGTGAACATCTTCTCCTGGCCGTATGCCGAGAAGAGTACGTTCCCCGGAGCGAACAGGGCTTGCCACACCGAGTAAGCGGCGGCCCCGGTCACGAGGCCCCCCGCACCGAACAGTCCCCGGCGGGTCCACTTGTCCCAGTCCTGGCCCTCAGTGATCGTTGACAGCAGCGAGATCATCCAGGTACTCAGCGTGGCCACCGTGACGAACACCGTGATGTGCGACAGATCATGCTCGTACAGACGGAGCAGATCGGGCCGCACACAACCGATCGCCCCGGTGAGAGCCGCCACCGACAGCGGGGCGAAGAACGCCGACGTGGTCAGCGAGTGCAGTTGATCTTGTCGCGAACGAACGGGAACCAGCGGAGCCCCCATCGCGGCCCGAGGCAGAGGCGTGGGCAGAGGCAGAGGAGTCCCGGAAAGTCCGTAGATGACTTCCGTCCCGAACCGGATCGTCTTCACCGACAGCGCCACGAAGGCCAGCAAGAGCCCCGCGATGACGGCGAGGCCAGTGACTGAGCCTGCTCCCCCGCTGCGCAGGGCAAACAACAGCACTCCACCCATGAGGACGAGCAAGGAGACGAGCAAGGACCAGTGACCGTACCACGGCTGCTCGGACACGCGGACGAGGGGCGGACGAGGCTTCTCCGCGAGCCAGACCTCTTCGCCAGCGGCCTCTTGAATCTGCTCGGAGAGGTCGGTTGTCAGTGGGCGATTGTGGCGATCGAGTGACGCTGAGACGGGACGAACGGCTCGCGGCGAACTTCCCCGGGCGTATCGCCCCGGCTGGCCCGATGCGTCACGCTCCCGGTTGATCCGTTGCTGGGTGATGACGCAGAACACCACCAGCAGCGGGAGGAAGATGAACGGCATGATGCAGGAGAGAACCGCCCCGCCGATGACGATGGCGAGATTTGTCCCCTCGAAGAGTCCCGGTTCGAGGGAGTGATTCAACCACGGCGAGCTGAACTCGCGGTGGCTGGGACCGGCCACCTCGGCCAGCGGCTGGGACCGACGCGAGGTGGTGCGTCCGACGACAGCGGCTTCGAACTCGCGGAGGAACTCCAGCGTGGAGCGCTGCCGCCGAGCCGGGTCTTTGGCCAGGGCTTTACTGATAACGGGGCGGAGACGCTCGGGGAGCAGTGACAGGTTCGGCGGCTGGGTGAGGTGCTTCATC
>JAYTWO010000025.1:0-1856 GCA_043743415.1 Planctomycetota bacterium | reverse complement strand
CGCATCGCCAGCGGTTCGATCAGCGGCAAGGACGTGAAGTTCACCGTCGAGATCGGGGCCGGGGACAAGACGATCGAACTCAAGTTCGTCGGCACCGTCGATGAGAAGACCCAGCTGAGCGGGACGCTGGAATCGGCGTTCGGGGCACCGGCGAAGTGGTCGGCAACTCGGGTGGGAGCCGTCGAAGAGAAGCCGAAGTCGGACGCTGACAAACCGGGGGAGAAGCCCTCGGACGCCGCCGCAGTCATCCAGTTGAAACTCGACGAAACGGAACCAGAGAGTCCGACCGACACGCCGAAAGAAGCCAACGGCCCGAAGACGGACGACCAGGCGAAGACCGATCCAAACAAGGAGGACGACGAGTCGAAGTCTTCCACCAAGTCCCCATCCGGAAAAGACGACAAGGACAAGTACGGCCAGGATCGCGGCAAGATCGTTCCCGAGTATCCGACCGAACTGGAGAGCGACCGCCTGCCGAAAGCGGACCTCACCGGGGGCAATGTGCTGATTCGCGGCGGCACGATCTTCACCGGCACGGGCGAGATATTGGAGAATGCTTCGGTCCTGATCGAGAACGGCCAGATCAAAGCCATCGGTGCCGACATCGCTGCTCCGGAAGGCGTCCGCGTCATTGAGGCCAAGGGCCGGTTCGTGATCCCCGGACTGATCGACACGCACAGTCACATCATGATCGAGGGCGGCGTCAACGAGCACTCGCAATCGGTCGTGTGCGAAGTGCGCATCAAGGACACCATCCGCTCCAACGATGTGCAGGAGTACCGCGCCCTCGCAGGCGGACTCACGACCGCGCGGCTACTGCATGGGTCGGCGAACACGATCGGCGGACAGGATGCGGTCGTGAAGATGAAGGTTGGACTGTCCGCACGCGAGCACCTGTTCGAGGCCGGGCCGCAAGGGGTCAAGTTTGCCCTCGGCGAGAACGTGAAGCGGATGAGCGGACGGTTCCCCAACACGCGGCTCGGGGTCGAGGCAGTCCTGCAACGGGCGTTCTTTGAGGCCCTCGATTACCGCCGCCGCTGGATGGAATACGACCGCGAGAAGCAGGCCAAGGGGGACCAGGCGGGCGTCCTGCCGCCGCGCCGCGACCTGCGGCTCGAAGAATTGGTCGACATCATCGAGCACCGCACATTGATCCACAGCCACTGCTACCGGGCTGATGAAATCCTGATGCTGCTGCGGACTGCGGAGGGGCTCGGCATCCGCGTGCAGTCGCTCCAGCATGTCCTGGAGGGGTACAAGATCGCCCCCGAGATCGCCAAGCACGGGGCCAGCTGCAGCACGTTCGCCGACTGGTGGGCCTATAAGATTGAGGCGCATGACGCGACGCCGTTCAATACGTCGATGCTGCACGATGCCGGGGTCAACACGGTCGTCAAGAGCGACGACGCGGAACTGATTCGGCAGTTGAATCTCGAAGCGGCCAAGTCGCTCAAGTACGGCAACATGCCGGTGCAGGACGCCTTGCAGATGGTGACGCGGAACGCTGCCCGCGAACTCGGAATCCAGAGCCGCGTCGGCACGCTCGAAGTGGGTAAGGACGGCGATGTGGCGATCTACAACGGCCACCCGTTCAGCCCGTTCTCGCGAGTCGAGATGACCCTGATTGAAGGCGAGATTCGGTTCCAGCGCGACAAGCATCCAACCGCCATGACGGCCAAGGGGCTGGAGCGGACCGCCAAGGTCGCCCCGCTGGTTCTGGCCGCTCCCGAGGTCCGCGCGAAGCGGGATATCTTCCGGGCACATCTGCTGCGCCGTCCTGGAGAGATTGTCGTCGGGGCAGATGGCCGCGAGGGGAGGGTGGTTCAAATGGCCTACGCCATCATCGGGGCCACGAT
>JAYTWO010000024.1:0-4277 GCA_043743415.1 Planctomycetota bacterium | reverse complement strand
TTGAGCGTGTGGCACAGGTCCGAGGTCCACTTCTGCCCCGCCGCGTTGTCCTCGCCGAACACCGACCGCGACGGCATTTATAAATGTTCTCAGTAAGGTGATAAAAGTCGGCCTCAGCCGCTGCGATTATTTTCTGGATGGCCGCCTCGAACGCGGCTCTAATAAACTCGTGTTCAGCCACCCTCACCGGCTCCTCGGAATCATTAATTAGGAACAGTTCCGGAATAAGAATCGGTTTTAATAACGTAAGACGGACTTCCAGTCCGTCTTTAGACCGGACGGACTAGAAGTCCGTCCTACAGCGAAAATCGGAACTTGTTTCGTGCCTGATCCTAAGCTGCCCCTTCCGCGCCCCGTTGACCGCCCCATGATCTGCTCGGCCAAGCTATCCACCACCCACTCCCCCGTTCGCTCCGTCCATGATCTCGCTCCCAGCCCGTGCTTCACCTCGAAATGAGGCTCAATAGCCAACAGCTTACCCATCCCACCCAGATCTCGCCAGTCAAGATTGCCACACCCCGTTGGCATACTGACTCAATGGAACCCCGACGCAGGCTGCGTCTGGTGCGAACGCTCGACCGTGTGCGTCACCGCGTCGATCGACGAATTCCTCACGTCCACGCCGCTCTGCTGGACTTGCCTCGCGAAAGCGGACAAGGTCCGGACTCAGCAAGAGCGGCCCCCGTCCCCGCCCGAGAAGGAGTCCCGGCCTCATTGTCCCGGTAGTCCCAACAAAACGTGAGGTACGACCATGGACATAGATCTTCTTCTGCAACGTCTTGACCGCATTGAAGACACCCTGCGGCTGCTGACCCAGCAAAAGGTCATTCAAAAGTTCTACTCGACGACGGATCTGGCTCGGATTCTCGGCAAGGCGGAGTTCACCGTCCGCGAATGGTGCCGCCACAGGCGGATCAAAGCCGAGAAACGCCTGTGTGGTCGAGGGAACTCCAAAGAGTGGATGGTTTCCCATGAGGAACTCCAGCGGGTGCAGAGCGCCGGACTGCTTCCGGTGGATCTCTGACCCGACCGCAGATTCGTGCGGAGATAGCGGTCACGTGCTGGACTATCGTTGAAACGGTGAAGGTGATCCCCCACCCGAGACAAGGAATGTTCCAATCTCGGACTGGGGGTCACTCTCCAGTGGATGACAGAGCGGACATGTCTGTCGTCGCAGAATCCGAAATGATCCGTCAGCTCTTCGCTCGCGAATCTGTTTTGAAGGCTGAAACTCAGCCAAACACCGTTTCGATCGCTGACCGTTGCGAACTGGGCAGCAGGTGCCGATAGCGCTTCCGCATCTCATCGGTCTGGTGGCCCGTCCAGTCATCGATCATCCGCTGGTCGATGGCCCGGCTGGCACAGTTTGAGATGAACGAGTGCCGGAACACATGCCAACCTCGGACATTCGCCCACTGGCTTCCGGCCAGCGTCCATTTGAGATGGTGATTGGACTCATCGACGGTGAGGCTCGATCCATCGATCGAGAAGACATACAGCCCCGAAGACTCAGCCAGCCAAGCCGAGAGAGCGGCTTTGAGTTGTGACGACAACGGGACGCTCCGTGAGGTCCGCTTGCCTTTGGACCGCTTTCGCTCGCGGATGGTCAGCGTACCCGCTTCGAAGTCGATGTCCTGCGTTTCCATGCGGATCAGCTCGCTGCGTCGAGCTCCGGTATGGGCAGCTGTCAGCACCATCGGGTAGATGAACGGGTGCAGAGCAGTCTTTTGCACATGCTCCAACACAACGGCCAGCTCCTCGGACGTGAAGAACAGGCAGTCCCACAAATCGGCCTGCTGAGCAGCGGTCAGCTTGCCACGAGCGATCCTTCGTTCGATCTCGGCCAACGTCTGGAAGGGCGGTTTCTCATCGATCTTGGGGTATCGCAACCCCGGTTTGGGGAATGCCTGTTTGACGAACCCCATCCGCGTGGCGGCCCAGGTCCACATCGCTCCGAAGCTGACCAGTTCTTTCCGAATCGTGGTCGCACTGAGCGGCTTACCCCGGCGACCTCGACACTTGGACCGGGTATTGATGTAGTTCTGCAGGACCGCGAACGTCACCGATTCGGAGCGGAAGGCTTTGCCCAGAACTTTCTGGATATGGTTCAAGTGAATCCTCAGCGTCAGCAGCGTATTGGCTTCCATCGACCCGTTGCTGACAGCGACAAGGTACTCGTCCACCAGAGAACCGAGCGTTCGACCGACCCCTTTCTCTGGCGTTGCCACCTGATCCAGCCGACCGTCCGAAAACAGGTAGGCCACCAGATCGACTCCTTCCGGGAGCGTGATATGCCGCTCATCAATCCGCTGAGCGAGCGCATCCGCTGCACGCCGATCGGTACTCTTGAGAGTCTTCTTGAACCGGCGATCCCCGATGCGGAATGCCACATGAAAGAGATTTCCGTGCTGTTCGACCCCAGCCATAATCTGGACCTCCGGACAAATTGTCGCCGCGATGGCAACCGATCCAGAGTCCACGCAATACCAACTTTGCCCCGAAAATGCCCCGAGTTTATCAATGTCCCTCGGCGAGGGACTCACGGCGATTTGCCGTAAGTCCTTTCGCCATCTGGAGTGCCCACGACAGGACTTGAACCTGTACGAGTGTTACCTCACTAGGCCCTCAACCTGAAAATAGGCTATTTGGCTTGCATTGGACTTATAGGTCTTTTGAGCTGATCCCCTTTGAAATGGATGCTTTCGGGCCAGTTGGATGCACAGGTAGCATTGTACCAATAGGGGGCTTAAATGGGCAACTTTGCGTCAAAAACATGGCAACGATCAACGTCCTGAAGAATGCCGAAAACATAGAGAAATCATTGGTAAAATCCAGTTGCCATAGTTTTGCCACCTTCGCATTTCGGCGCAGAATGACCTCTGCTTATTACCCTTCTGTTGCGATGCAGATGGGCCGAGCCGTCAGGCCCCGCTCTGTTGCCTTCTGCTTCGCCAGTGTGATCGGTTCGGGGAGGAAGTCGATGCCCGTGACCTTTTGGCCCCGGCTGGCGAAGAAGAGGGCGTTCTCCCCCGTGCCGCAACCGGAATCCAGAACAGACCCGGTGACTTGATCGGCCACATCGAGCAGAGCCTTCTGCGGCCTGCCGATCTCCCAGCGTGGCTGGCCGGTGTAAAGGCTCTCGAAGCTGGTGCGGTCGTGTACGGGCATGGGGGCATCGGCTCGTCCAGTGGGAACTGAAGATTACCCTTTGGCCCTGCGTACCGAGCGACGGCTTTTTCCAGAGCCTCATCGCCGTGGATTGGCGGGTACAGTCCGATGTGCTGCTTCCATGCGGCGAAGTAAACCAGGATGCCGTGTTGCTTGAATGCTGGCATTTGGTAGCTGATGACTTCCTGGGCGTTAGGCGCAGCGTTGCTGATCGTGGCTCGCACTTTCTCAAGGATCGCCTGCACTTCATCGGGGAACTGCGAGATGTAATCGTCGATGTGAGTTGTTCCAGAAGGTTTTGGCATATCGCTTCTCCGTTCACTTCCTCGGCAACGTCTTCACGAAATTCACCGCCCGCTCGATCCACCCCGCTAACTGATCGTCGTCCTCAATGCCCTGTGGCTCGACCGCCACCCAATTCCGCATTGGCTTGCCAGTGATGTCGAATGCTCGGACGTGTGACTCCCGCATCGCCGCCTCTCCCTCGTCGGGGCCGAGACGGGCGATGAGTCGATCCTTCCAGACCCCGGCCAGTGCGTTCCCGTGGAGGAGAAAACAAATGCAGCCGAACATCTTCCTCTCTTCGATGTTCTTCTTTCGTGCCAGGGCGTCACGGATGCGACCGGCGAGTGATTCATCGTATGCCATGGGCGGCTCCCTCACTCGACGATTGCTTTCTCTGGAGGTAGGCACGCCGCTGATCTGGCGAAAAATGCTCGATGGCGTACCGCAGCATCGTTCGTGGCATGATCGCTGCGTGCTGATCGAGGAACGCTTCGAGAACCGACTGATCTTTCTTGCCGACTTCCCGCAGCATCCAGCCCGACGCTTTGTGGATCAAGTCTTCCTCGTCAGTCAAGAGCTTCCCGCTGATCGCCAGCGTGTCGGCGAAGTCATCGTGGCGAATGAAGTGCTGCGTCGAAACGATGGCGATCCGGCGCTCCCAGAGAGAATTCGATTTGGTGAGTTGAAACTTCGGCTTTCTTGATTTGTTCAACAAGTACCCGCCGACGACTTGCGGGGCCGAGCAATCCACCAAGTCCCAATTGTTGATGAACTTCGTGTTCTCCAGATAGAAATCAAATGCTGCTCGCCGGTACGCATCGTCG
>JAYTWO010000023.1:0-5996 GCA_043743415.1 Planctomycetota bacterium | reverse complement strand
GAGGCGGCGGTGATCGCCTGGATGCGGCACCAGACGACCGGCTACGACGGGATGGCGATCCCCCGCGTGAAGGGGAAACGTCGCGAGGTGCGGCGGATGCTGGCCCGGCGGTCGCATGAACTGTTAGAGCGGTATCGGCGCGGCACGGCGATTGGAGACGGGTGTCCGCTGAAGATCGCGCTGTCACCGACCGGTTAGCCGCGACGCGCAGTCTTCGAAGCCGAGCGATCATCGGTGACTCCTCGCTCCGCTACGCAAAGCCTTCGCGTCGCGGCTAAACGGTTTCGCTTGATTTAGCGAGATCACTCCCCCGAATCGAACACTCTCTTCCCATCGACCCACGTTCCGAGAACCTGCGTCTCCCGAATCTCCGCCACGGGACACGTCAGCAGATCGCGATCGACCCGGATGAAGTCGGCTCGCTTGCCAACCTCGAGCGAGCCGATCTCCGTCTCCGACCGCATCAGCCAGGCGTTGTTGATCGTGTAGAACCGGATCGCCTGCTCGCGGGTCAGAGCCTCTTCCGGGTGCAGTGGGGTCGGGTGGAATCGGCTTTGGCGAGTGATCGCGACCTGCATCGCCAGGAATGGGTTATAGGGGTTCAAGCTGCGGAGGGAGCCGATCCGCTGCATGTGGTCGCTGCCTCCACCGACGTGTACCTGGGCCGCGAACAGGCTCGACAGCGGCTGGAAGTAGCGCAGCCTCGGCTCGCCGAACTGAGCGACGAGGGTATGTGAATCGAGGTACAACCACGCGGGTTGGATGTCGACGCCAATCCCGAGTTCGGCACAGCGTCGCACTGAATCGGCACTCATGAAGTTGGAGTGCGTCAACGTCGAATGGGTCGGTCCGATCGGGATCTCTTTGTTCACGGTGGCGTAGGCATCGATCAAGGCGGACACCGCCCCATCGCCGACGCTATGAGCCGTGAACGCGAGGTTCCGCTCGGCACAGGCTCGCACCAGCGGGACGAGGAACTCATCCGGGATATACCGCATCCCGCGATAGGCCGGATCATCGATGCCATAGATGCGGCTGACACCCCACGGCTCGCTCATGAAGGCACTGCCGGTTAGCATGCCGCCATCCAGAAACACCTTAATCCCGATCACCCGCAGCCGCTCGCTCCCCTCACGAAACAGCAGATCGGCGGCGATCCCATCAAGGTCTTTCCGCACGGCCTCCAGAGGCCGGTTCGCCTCGAAGGAACGTGACAGACGCATCCGTACGCTGAGCTTCCCTTGTATCTCCAAGCGAGCGAACTGCTCCTGGCCATCGAGCGAGCAGTTGCGGTCAATGGCCCCGGTGATGCCGACGCTATTGTAGTCTTTGAGCAACGCGACCAGCCGGGCATCGCGCTCCTCTTGAGAGGCTTTCTTCTCCGTCGAGGCGGGCTTGGTCTTGAGGATCGAACCCGCCTTCCGCAGCAGGCCCGTCGGCTCGCCGTTCGCGTCGACCAGCACCTGATCCGGATGGGCAGCAGCGAATGCCTTGTCGATCCCGCTTTCGCGCAGGGCTAGCGTATTGGCCGACGCATCCGGCCCCGTGCGAAACGCCACGGGGTGCTTCGGGGCGGCCTCATCGAGTTCGGCCTTCGTCGGGTAACGCTGCTCCTTCAGCCGGGTGATGAACACCTGCTGCAGGTTGATCCACTCCCCCTCGGGCACAACGGCGGCGCGTTGCCGGACATAGGCCAGAACGTCGACGATCGAGCCCATCTCCGGCACGTCATGATCGAACTCAAACATCGCCGCTCCAGAGGCATGCACATGCGAGTCAATCAATCCCGGCAACACCATGCCGCCCGCGAGGTCGATCACCTGCGTCTGCGGCCCCTTCAGGGCGAGAACATCCGCGTCCTTCCCGACCGCCACGATCCGCTCCCCGCGTACCGCCATGGCCTCAATGATCGAGTGCCCCGCATCGGCAGTGAATATTTTCCCGCCATGCAGAATCAACTCCGCTGGCTCCGCAGCGAAGGCCAACGTTGAGCCCAGCAGTCCGAAGACCAAGCACCAAAGAGCAGAGCGGGAAGTCATCATGCGGGTTCCTGGTGAGTGTGAGGGAGAGTGAGTGAGTGTCCCCTGATCGTGGGCGAGGTAGCGGCTTGCAGCGTGTGATGGAACTCAGCGGACGACCTCGAGTTGTCGCGCCGCAGACGGGAGATTCTGGAGGATGTACTCGATCGACAGTCGCAACTGCCGACTCTCGTATGCCGTTCGATCGAACGCAGGCAATCTGCCAAACTCCCGGTCGAACGGGATGCCAGACGAGTCGAGCTTACTGGCCAGGCGTTCGCACCCCTCGAACCACAACGGGTCCGCAGGGTGGCTGGCGATTCGCTGGAACAGCGGCCAGTTCAGCGGGTGCAGGTGCAGCGTGGCCGTCTGCTGTCGAGCCGCTTCGACCGACTCGAATACCTCGCTTAAGACGGGTTCGCTCGGTTGATACGGGTGGAAGTCCACAGCTGCGGAGATCGCGGCCACGACGGGGAATTGGCGTGCCGAGCGATAGGACAGGTTCAGCGCCCCATGCCCGCCCATGCCGATGCCGATGACGCCGATGCGAGGCGGTTTTACCTGGAACGTCGCCTCGATCCAGGACACCACCTCCGACCGCACCCACCCCAGCGGTCCGCCCTCGGGGAATTCAGCGGTGGGGAGTGACAGCCACCATGTGCGCCCAGCGAGTGGACAGATGACCGGAACCGGTGATGCTTCCAGCTCCGCACGCCAGTCTGCATGTTGCGAGGGAGCGACTGCATCGAGATCGTGCAGGAACAGAATCGCCTCGCCCGATGCCGGAACTGACGGCCCCCATGCCTCAACGAGGTGGGTTCCGAGTGTGGTGCGTGTCCAGTTTCCGGAAGGCATGGAGGGGCTCTGTGGGCGACAGGAATGGAACGGTTTCGGATCAGTGGTTCATCGGACTCTTTTGGAGCATGGATTCCCAGAGCGAGCATGTCACAACAGTTCAGTCCTCGTCACGGATGTACCCCAACGGGGTTCCGCCTCGTAGCCCAGGGTTGATCGCGCAGCGAGCGACCCTGGGACTCGTCGACGCCTGAGCATCTTCAACCCCAACGGGGTTGGGTTCCCGAAGTCATCCGCATCCTCCCCATGCCGTTGACGTTGGGGCTAAGGATCAGGCACGAAACAAGTTCCGATTTTCGCCGTAGGACGGACTTCTAGTCCGTCCTGTCAAAGACGGACTGGAAGTCCGTCCTACGTTTGGCAAATCCGTATCTTATTCCGGGACAACTCCTAAACCGCCTACTCCCGCCACAACCACCGCATCGCATCCGGCAGCACCGCGGCCCCGTGGATGTCGTTGTGTCCGCCGGTGCCGTACACGAACTGATGGTCGTACTTCTTGTACTTCAGCGAGGCGGCCATCTCCTGGTTCGCCAGCGGCCAGTTGCCGTGGTCGTTGTCGAGGTCGCCGGACCCGTCCTGGAGGTAGACTCGCAGCGGCTTCGGCGGGGTCTTGCGGATCAGGGCCTGGTAATTGTGACCGCCGCGAATGTTGGTGAAGCTGCCGACGTGGCTCAGCACCTTGCGAAAATGATCGGGCCGCTCCCACGCGACGGTGAAGGCACAGATGCCGCCCGAGCTGATGCCGCAGATGGCGTGCAGGTTCGGATCGTCGCTGATCTTGACCGTCTTCTGGACCTCGGGGAGGATCTCCTCCAGCAGGAACTTAGCGTACTGATCCGACAGCGTGTCGTATTCGAAGCTGCGGTTCTCGGGCTGCGGCTGCCAGCCCGGCTTCTCGGGGAGCTGTTCTTTCTTGTGGCCGGGGTCGATGAACACGCCGATGGTGACGGGCATTGCTGTCTTGTGAATCAGGTTGTCCATCACGACCGGGGCGCGGAACATACCGTCCTCTTTGACGTAGGTGTGGCCGTCTTGGAAGACCATCAGGGCTGCGGGCTTCTCGGCCTGGTACTGAGCCGGGACATAGACCCAGTAGCGGCGGATCGTGCCCTCGAAGACCTGGCTCTTCCAGACATGCTCGGTGACGGTGCCTTTCGGGACGCCCTCTTGCCGCTGCGAGTCGGGACCGAGGACGTATTCGCTGTCATCGGCCTGAACCATCGTCGAGAGAGCCAGACACAGCACGCAGGTCAGCCATCGCATCATCATTCTGCCTTGTGAAACAGAGACCGCAGTCGGCGGCACACGGGACATCCGAGGAACGTCGCAATCTCGTGGTCCAGCTCGGGTTTGTCAAACGGGCTGGGGCCCAATGGCACTTACTTTAGCAACCCGACGCGTGAGCGAGGGGGGAGCGAAAGCGTCATTTCCCTGTGCTTCCCGCGCAGACGCATCGGGTGACTGACCTAAAGTCAGTGCCATTGGGGACGCGCTGACGCTCGGTGTTCGAAAGACTGCACGCCAGAAGTCTGACGACTTTCGTGTCGAAGGCAGCGAATTTTCGTTGCCGGTCACGACACCCGCTTGTCTATAATGGAACCACATTGATCGGTGCTGAACGTTGAACGCCGGACACAGAGTCTTTCGTCGATCCCCGCCGGAGGTGCGATCATGGTTGTCGCGACGTTACCCACGCCACTGACACCGTCCCCGGACGCGGTGCAGGAGGCGGTCGACGAATCGACCACTCCGTGGGTCGATGGTCTGACGATCGGAGCCGTGCTGCGGGAAACCGCGCGGCGGCATCCTCATGATGACGCCTACGTCTTCTGCCATCTCGACCAGCGGCAGACTTGGAGCGAAGTGGATGACGAGGTCGATCGAGTCGCCCGCGGACTGCTGGCGTTGGGATTGCGACCCGGTGACCACTTCGGCGTGTGGGCCACCAACGTCCCGCAGTGGGTGCTGCTCCAGTTCGCGACCGCCCGCATTGGCGTGGTGCTGGTCACGATCAATCCGGCTTACCGTGGCAGCGAGCTGACCTATGCGTTGCGGCAATCCGATCTGCGGGGCCTAGCCCTGATCGACCGATTCAAGTCGTCCGACTTCGTGGCGATTCTGAACGAGGCGTCCCCTGAACTGGCGACTGAGCGACCGGGAATGCTGTCCAGCCGCGCGTTTCCGAAGTTGCGGACGCTCATCTCCCTGCGCGGCGAGCGGCCACCGGGGATGTTCAGTTGGGAGGATCTGCTGGCCCACGCGGATGAAGTCCTCCCTGAGAAGCTGACCGAGATCGAAGCCACGCTCCGCCCCGACTCGCCGATCCACATCCTCTACACCTCGGGGACCACCGGACATCCCAAAGGGGCCACGCTCTCGCATCGCAACATCCTGCTCAACGCCTACTATGCGGGGTTGCGGCAAGGGCTCGATCACCGCGACCGCATCTGCCTGCCGGTGCCGTTGTATCACTGCTTCGGCTGCGTGCTGGGAACCTTGTGCGCGCTGGTGCAGGGGTCGGCGATGATCTTCCCGGCAGAGAGCTTCGACCCCGGTCAGACATTGAAAGCGATCGAGACGGAACTTGCCACAGCGGTCTACGGCGTGCCGACGATGTTCATTGCCCAACTGGAGCACCCCGACTATCCACAGCGAGACCTCCTGTCACTCCGGACGGGAATGATGGCGGGTAGCCCCTGTCCGATCGAATTGATGAAGCGCGTCACACAGGACATGGGGGCTCGCGAGATCACCATCGGCTACGGTCAGACGGAATCGGCCCCACTCATCACGCAGACGCGGACCGGGGATCCGCTGGAGTTACGAGTCGGCAGCATCGGTCGACCGATCCCCGGCGTCGAGGTCAAGATCGTTGACCCGCTGACCAGGGCCGACCTGGGCGACAGCCAGCCTGGCGAAATCTGCGTACGCGGGCACAACGTGATGCTCGGGTACTACCACATGCCCGAGAAGACCGCAGAGGTGATCGACCCCGATGGCTGGCTGCACACTGGCGACCTTGGGCTGCGAATGCCCAGCGGCTACTACCGCATCACCGGACGGCTGCGCGACCTCATCATCCGCGGAGGGGAGAACATCTATCCGCGCGAGATCGAAGAG
>JAYTWO010000022.1:0-4567 GCA_043743415.1 Planctomycetota bacterium | reverse complement strand
TTGGTTCCTGGCACCTTTGCCTTTGCCCTTTGCCTTTGTTCCAATCCCGAAAAGCTTTCTCGTGGCAATCCACCCGACGGCGAAACCGGGTGATTTTCGGACGGTATTGACGTTTCGCTGCAAAGGGCCAAATGACTTCGTGGAGAAACACAAAGTATCATTGATGGCCAGGGTGGTTGAGTAAATGCGGCAGAAGTCTGACGACTTCTGCTACGAATCAGCCTCAGTGGTTGAATAAGAACTCGCGGCTGCTGAAGGTGGCCCAGAAGAGGTCTTCGATGGATTCTCGGAGTTGGTCGGGTGGGGTGTCGGTGAGGATCTGGGTGAGGTTGGCCCGCTCTTCGGCGCTGGGGTAGCGCGCGAGGCCCGCTAGGTAGACCTCGTCGATCAGGGCGGCGTCGGACATGCCCGCCTTGCGCAGGGTGAGCAGTTGTTCCACGCGGCCACCGGCGGCTTTGAGTTTGAGGTTGATGGTGTCGCCGTTGGAAAGGTGCAGGGCTTGCACCATGCTCGGTTCATCCGAGCGCTCGCACTCACAGGTGATCCGCCGCTGGTTGCGGCCGAACTTTTGCAGGAACTGGGAGTCCACGGCGGAGTCGTAGAGTTGGATGGCCCGCGTCCCCTTGGGGTAGAACTTGGTGTCCTGGTAATCGGCACCGGGGAAGGCGATGCGGGTGAACTCGGTCGGGGCGGCGGCGACTTGCGACACGCCGTCGAGCAGCACCTCGGCCATCAGTCGCTTGGGGTAGTAGCGGCTGTAGAAACGCTGTTCGGCCTTGTTGCCGGGCTGGGGGACGCTGGAGCGCTGGTAGGCTTCGGAGAGTAGGATCGAGCGCATCAGCACCTTGAGGTCGAACTTGGCATCGACCAGTGACTTGGCGGCAGCAGTGAGGAGTTCCTCGTTACTGGCCGGATTGGAGACGCGGAGATCGTCGACCGACTCAACCAGCCCGACGCCGAAGTACGCCTTCCAGACGCGGTTGGTGATTGAGCGGGCGAAGTACGGGTTCTCCGGAGCGGTCATCCACTTGGCGAGTTCCACCCGGCGGTCGTTGGGGTCATCGATCGCCAGCGGCGTGCCGTCCAACGGGGTCGGCGGTTGGGGCTTGCCGGTGCGGGGCTGGACGAGGTCGCCGATGTTGGAAACATACAGCGTGCGGTTGCCGTCGCCACTGCGCGGCTCCCCGCCCCAGCCCTTGGCCTTCACGCGCGAGAACATATTGGCCATCGCGTAATACTGGTCGTTGGTCCATTTCTCCAGTGGGTGGTTATGGCACTTCGCACAGCCGATCGAGAGGCCGAGAAAGGCTTGGCAGGCGTTCTCGGTCATGTCTTCGGGGGACTGGTTGATGGCGTAAAAGTTGGTCGCCCCGTTCTCAAAGCTGCCGCCGGTGGCGGTGAGGACTTCGCGGACGATCTGGTCCCACGGAGTGTTGGCGGCGACGTGCCCCTTGAGCCAGGTGTAGTACGACTTGACCGCCTCGGGCCGCAGCAGGTTGCCGTTGATCATCAGCACGTCCGACCAGCGGTAGGTCCAGTAGTCGACGAACTCGGGCCGAGCCAGGAGTTTGTCGACCAGCTTCTCGCGCTTGTCGGCGGCGGTGTCGACGAGGAAGGCCCGCACCTCATCGGCGGTGGGCAGCGTGCCGATGGTGTCGAGGTACGCCCGCCGCACGAACTCGGAATCGGTGCAGACAGCCGACGGCGGCAGGTTGAGGGCCTGCAACTGGCGGTTGACTTGCTCATCAATAAAGTTGCGAGGCTTGAGAGCAGTGAAGACCGCCGGGTCGATGGTGTTGGGGTACGGCGAGGTGATCCGCGCGATGGCGATCTGGCTGGAGTACCACGCGGAGATGGCTCCCTCGCCGGGGCCGACGACGGTCACAATGCCGGAGCCGTCGATGCGGGCGACCGCTTCATTCGAGCTGGTCCACTTGACCCAGCGCGTGACATCGCCGGTGTGTCCATCGGTGAAGTGGGCGCGGACGATCATCTGCACTTGCTCGTCCTTCGCGAGGCGGCTGCGACCGGGGAGGATTTCGAGGTGGTCGACGACGGGATCGTTGTCCTGTGGCGGGGCAGCTCCCTGGGCGATCCATTCAGAGAGGATCCGGTACTCCGGCGAATCGGTCTCGAACCGCAAGCCGCCCTTGTGAGCCATCGCTCCGGACGGCTTGGCCAGGAACAAGCTGCGACCGATGGCTCCGAGTTCGATGCGTCGACCGCGATCCTGCTTGACGATATTGAAGTGATCGGCCAGCGGGTTGTAGCCGTTGAGGGAGAGCCGGAAGCCCCCCTTGCCCGCGAGCGCTCCGTGACAGGCCCCGGTATTACAGCCTGCTTTGGCCAGCACTGGCAGCACATCGTTGCGGAAGTTCCACGCGTGCGGCTGGGCGGACCCAGCGACCGTGACCTTGGTCGTGGAGGTCTGGTCGCCGACCTGGGCCGTGATCGTCACGACGCCATCGGCGACGGGCTGGACCTCGCCGGATGCGGAGACGGTGGCGATCTCGGGATGGTCGCTGGTCCAGGTGACGCTGGTGGTGACCTGGGAGGTGAGCGTCTCTCCCTGAGCCCGTTGGAGGACGAGCCGCTGGCGAGCCTCGGGACCAGTGAGGGTACACTCACCGGGGAGAACGCGGAGGTCTTGGGCGCAGAGAGTCGAGACGCTCAGCCAGCCAATGAACAGCCAGGAGCAAAGGGCAGAACGAGGGCGCATCCAAGGGGCACTCCGAGAGATGTCATGTGTGAGGTCGTCGAACGGAATTCATTCCGTGCCTGCGGCCCGTTGCTGACGTATTCGACTCCGTCGACCCGTTAGGATAGCAATACAGAGGTCCGCTGAGGACTGAACTGCTGCGATTTCCCAATGTGCGAGGTCGCCTCCTGACCCCGCCACCCACGACCGCCATCCGGCTAGGCCACCCCGCCGCGAGAGTGCCTCTTGTGCTTGCGCACACAGGGAGGCTCCCAAGCGAGCCAACCTGTGCCACCCCGGCACCCCGTCAGGTATCAATTCGGGGAGCATGACCTGCATGGGTCATGCAAACGAGAACGAGACTTGTTACGCTAGGCAAACAGAGGGCAACCGTGAAGTGGCTCTCTGTCGATCGCGGTTCACAAACCCCCGCGACCGACGCTTTTCCCCTATTTCTATGAGAAGTGGAAGAAGTCATGAATCGATACTGGATGTCCAAGTCCCGAGCGACGGTCGCGCTGGCCGCGGGGTGGTATCGGTTGGCTGGCTTTGCAGCCTCCCGGTGTGCGCGAGCACAAGAGGCATTCTCGCGACAAGTTCTTCCCTCACAAACCTCCTGTGGCAAGGCCACCCCGGTAGATTCCCAAGCGAATCAACCGGGGCCACCCCGCCGTCTGGCGTATGGAACTGGAGTCTCTTTGGCCCGCTGGGGCGCTGTGATTTCCGTGGCGCTGGCTGGCTCTGCCGTCTGCCTGGCAGGCATCACGATCGAACGGGACGAGCAATGGCAAGAGCGGACAGTCGCTGAGAAGCTGCTGGGGCAATTGGGCGATCTCGATGAGATCTCTCCGTCTGAATTCAACTCGCTCGTGCAACTCTCGGAGACAAATCCGCGTGTACGACAACATGCCTTCGAGGTGGGCCTGCGAGACGAGCACTTGTGTCAAGTCGTCACAAATCTTCCGGTGTTTCTCCACACATGTTTAGGGTGTGTTGACGATCCCGAGCCATTGGCTGCGAAGATCGTGAAGCGGATGGAGACGGAGACCGATTCATACAAACTCTCCAGCCTCGGCATAGCGCTCGGGAGTCTGTCGGCGAAGCTGGACGCCGCACAGATCCAGCCGGGGGCTGCGGCGATCGTGAAGCGGATGGAGACGGAGACCGATTCACTGAAACTCTGCAGCCTCGGTCAGGCGATCGGGAGTCTGTCGGCGAACCTGGACGCCGCACAGATCCAGCCGGGGGCTGCGGCGATCCTGATGCGGATGGAGATGGAGACGGTGACCGATTCACGCAATCTCTCCAGCCTCGGTCAGACGCTCGGGCGTCTGTCGGCGAAGCTGGACGCCGCACAGATCCAGCCATTGGCTGCGGCGATCGTGAAGCGGATGGAGACGGAGACCGATTCACGCAATCTCTACTACCTCGGTGAGGCGCTCGGGAGTCTGTCGGCGAACCTGGACGCCGCACAGATCCAGCCATTCGCGGCGGCGATTGTGAAGCGGATGGAGACGGAGACCGATTTGGGTGATCTCTACTACCTCAGCGCGGCGCTCGGGCGTCTGTCGGCGAAGCTGGACGCCGCACAGATCCAGCCATTGGCTGCGGTGATCGTGAAGCGGATGGAGACGGAGACCGATTCATACACACTCTCCTGGCTCGGTTCTTCGCTCGGGAGTCTGTCGGCGAAGCTGGACGCCGCACAGATCCAGCCGGGGGCTGCGGCGATCGTGAAGCGGATGGAGACGGAGACCGATTCACGCAAACTCTCGAGCCTCGGTTCTTCGCTCGGGCGTCTGTCGGCGAACCTGGACGCCGCACAGATCCAGCCATTGGCTGCGGCGATCGTGAAGCGGATGGAGACGG
>JAYTWO010000021.1:0-6016 GCA_043743415.1 Planctomycetota bacterium | reverse complement strand
ATCAGCACCGTCATGAAACGCCGCAGCTGCGCCTGGAACGATGCGTTCCTGCTCGAAACAGTGCTGGGGATCACGGAATAGTACGCGCTGGCCCTGGTTCCACCGGTTCTCATCTTGAGAGTACGATACACGAGGCACGCATGCCGAAAGTGCGAACACCAATCCAATTAAGAAGAGGCGAGCCAGTCCATTGAGTTTCATCATTCACATCCATGAGCGAAGACACATCGGCGGGGTGGCACGGGAGGGCCGCTCGGGGCCTACCGATACCAGCCGCACCGGAGGTTATCACACAGGTCCACCTCACCACAAGAACATCTTCCAGCTCCCGCTGCCACGGTCGGGGCCAAAGCGACCCCACCGGGACGACCCAATGGCACTTACATTGCCGCCTGTTGCGGAGCAAAAGGCGACAATCGTGTGGGCGTCAGAAAAGTAGGCAGAGATTCACCACTCCGAACTACTAATCCACGATTTGTTTTCACGCTGCGCAAATTTCATGCGGCCTGGGTGAGGCTTTTCGCGGTGGCTTGGCGGGCGGGCCAGCGCCACGTAGGACGGGCACATTTGCCCGTCCCCGCTGTGTCTGATCCGCCCGAACGAGTCCACATGGGCAGCCAGCCACCCCCGGCCTATGCCGCTCGCTCTCGTCGCGCGAACGTCGCTCGGGACGGGCAAATGTGCCCGTCCTACGGTTGTGGGCGAAGCACACTCCGTGTCTCTGTAGTGAATTTCCAAACTCTGCCTACTTTTCTGATGCACATCTCGAAACTCACGACGCGAAGCCTCGTGCCTCAACACATCATTTTTCGGTGATGGTTGCTCGCCGTGGGCGGGGTCATCAGAATGGCTCTGTGGCGTTGGCGTCGGGGGCCTCTCGGTTCGAGGGGCTCGGGCGGTCGCTGCGCCGCCTTCCCCCATTGCTGAGTTCATGACTGCATCCCCCCCCACTTCGACCACCCCCGAGGCACTCCCTCGGCTGGGGGCGAGCATTGAGTACGGCAAGTTTCTCGACTGCGTCCATTGCGGGCTCTGTACGTCGGCCTGCCCCACGTATCTAGAGACTGGCAACGAGAACGACAGCCCGCGCGGACGCATCTACCTGATGCGGGCCGTCACCGATGGCCGCATCGAGATGTCGCCCACCGTCGAGCGGCACCTCGAACTCTGCCTCGACTGTCGCAGCTGTGAAACGGCCTGCCCATCCGGGGTGCAGTATGGACGCTTGATCGAGCCATTCCGGGTCGAGATGCAGCAGCGGGCGGCGGCGAAGAATCCGCCGGGGTGGTTCCAACGATGGGTGCTGTACGGTCTGTTCCCGTATCCCAAGCGGCTGGCGTGGGCCTTACTCCCCGCGCGGATCATGCAGAAGCTGGGGCTGGACCGGCTCATGGAGGCGACGGGGTTGATCCGGTTGCTGCCGGAGAAGCTGCGGCGGATGCAGCGGCTGTTGCCGACGCTCAAGCCGCCGCTGCCGAGGCTGCCAGCGATCCTGCCAGCGATTGGACCGAGGCGGGCCAAGGTGGCGTTGTTCACCGGTTGTGTCGCGGAGGCGCTGTTCGATCATGTGAACTGGGCGACGGCGCGGGTGTTGCAGCTCAATGGCTGCGATGTGATCGTGCCGCAGGGGCAAGGCTGTTGCGGGGCCATTCACTACCACAGCGGGGCCAGTCAACCGGCGCTGCAACTGGCCGAGGCGAACATCGAGTCGTTCGAGCCGGACGATGTCGACGCGATCATCATCAACGTGGCCGGGTGCGGGTCGATGCTCAAGGACTATGGTCACATCGCAGAAGAGCTACAGCCCAGTGACAAGGCACTCCACCAGCGCTTCGCTCAGTTCGCCCACAAGGTGAAAGACCTGACCGAGTTTCTGGCGACTCTCGGGCCGATTCCGCCGACGGTTTCGGTCCCGATGAAGGTGGCCTACCACGATGCCTGTCACCTGGCCCATGCCCAGCGGATTCGGCAACAGCCGCGCGACCTGTTGAAGCTGATTCCGGGGATGACGGTCGTGCCGCTGGCCGAGTCGGACATCTGCTGCGGGGCGGCGGGGAGCTATAATCTGACCGAGCCCGAGATGGCCGATCGCCTGGGGAATCGCAAGGTGGCGAACATCCTGGCCAGCGGGGCGGAGGCGCTGGTCTCGGCCAACGCGGGGTGTACCCTGCAAATCCAATCCATGCTCAAAGCCGCTGGCCGTCCCCTCCCCGTGTACCATCCGGCCGAGTTGCTGCAGATGGCGTATGGGGAACTTTGAGCGATGAAGGTTTGAGCGTTGAGCGACAGACATTCGCTCAGTGCCTGCTCTTCTGTCGCTCAGTCGTCAAAACACGACAGACTTACGTCTGCCGCTCGCTCAACCCTCAACCCTCAACGTCTCCCCGCCCATGATCACACAGCAACTCGTCTTTCACGGACTCGAATCCGCCCTGTGGCTCACCGGGCTGGGGTTGGTACTCGTCGCGGCGGTGGCTTGTACCGCGATCCTGTTTCGCTATGAGCGGCAACTGATCGCGAAGAAGCTGGGGTATACGCTACTGGCCTTGCGGCTATCGGTGCTTTCAGTGCTGGGGCTGATCCTGTTGGAGCCGGTGCTGGCTTGGACGCTCGATCTGGAGCGGTCGGGGCGGATCGTGGTGGCGGTCGACGTTTCGCAGAGCATGGAGACCAAGGACGAGCAGGCCAGCGAGGCCGAGAAGCTGCGCACCGCGCAGGCACTGGGGCTACTCGGGGCCGAGGTTCCGGTCGAGGCATGGGGCAAGGCGTACGATGCCAAGCAGCAGCCGGAGTGGGCCTCGGTGGCCGAGGAGTCGAACCCGGAGCGACTGCAGGCCCTCATCGATTCACGCCGCGAGACAGCACTGGGGGCGATGGCTGAAGTCGACAAGCTGTCCCGAGTGGAGATCGCTCGACGCCTGCTCAAATCCGGGGAGGCCCCCCTGCTCAAGGAGTTGTCGGAACTCGGGCAGGTCGAAGTCTGCCTGTTCGCCGGTGAGGCGTCGCTGCTCGATCTGGAGTCGCTCGAACGCCCGCTGGAGCAACCCGGCGACACGATGAAGTGGAACAAGACCGACCTGATGCAGGTCATGTCCGCAGCCCCCGCCGAGCGCGAGGGGCTCAAGCTGGCGGGAGTGGTGCTGCTCAGTGACGGTCGCGACAATGCTCATCCGAACGACGCCGAATACATCAAGCGGTTTGCGGGTGGTGCCCCGATCTACTCGGTGCTGGTGGGGTCGGAACGACGACCGAAAGACCTGTCGATCGCCAACGTCGACTATCCGCCGACGGTGTTTCAGAACGACAAGCCGGTCCTCAAGACGACGATCCGCACCTCCGGCTTCGATGGTCAGGAGGTGGCCGTATTCCTCGACAAGCTTGACGCCGACGGGCAGCCGACCGGTGAACCGATTCGCAAGACCATCATCGCCAAAGACCCCGGTCAAGAGGTGCAGTTCGACCTGACCGCCGAGACCGAGGGCCGCCAACGGTATCGCGTTCGCACGGACGAACTCCCCGAGGAGACACGCGCCGACAACAACACCCGCGAGTTCGCCCTGCAAGTCGTCGACGATCGGTCGGACATCCTGCTGATCGAAGGCGAAGGCCGTTGGGAGTTCCGCTACCTGCACGCGGCGTTGTCTCGCGATGACCATGTGCAGATGGATGCGGTCGTGTTCAACCAGCCGTATATGGGGGTGCTGCCCGACACGTTCTTCCCGCGAGAGTTGGCGACTAAGGGCCTCAACCCGCAATCCAAGTCGACACCGTTTGAGAGTTATGATCTGGTGGTGGTCGGCGATGTCTCCCCGCGCGACATGTCGAACGAACTCTGGGCACAACTGGATCGCTACGTCCGCGAAGAGGGCGGCACGCTGATCCTCTCCGCCGGAAAGAACTATTTTCCATTAGCCTACAACAGCCCGGTGATCGAGGGACTGCTCCCGATCAGCAAACTCCGACAGCAGCATCTGACCGATGCCACACAGCGTCGCCGCCCACAGGACCGAGGCTTCCGGCTGGCGCTGACCCCGGACGGCGAGCGGCAGACCATGCTGCAATTCAATACCGATCCGATCGAGAACAAGAAGATCTGGGACGAGCTGCCGGGGCACCCGTGGGCGATCCTCGGCGAGGCCAAGCCGGGGGCCAGCGTCTGGACCTCGGTGAAGAGCGAGCTGCCCGATCCCGGTCTCGATTGGGAGCGACAGAACGCGGTCTTCGTGCAGCAGTTTCTGGGCACCGGGCAGGTCGTGTGGCTGGGGATCGACAGCACGTGGCGATTCCGGTTCCGCGTCGGGGATGCCTATCACCACCGATTCTGGGGCCAGATCAGCCGCTGGGCTTCGGAGTTCAAGGCGAGTGCCGGGAATGAGTTTGTCCGACTGGGCTTGGAGAAGCCCGTGATCGCCGAGGGTGACGACGGCGTCATCGTGGCTCGCTGGGATCCGCGGTTCCTGGAGAAGTTCCCGAATCTCAAGGCGCGGGCCGTGCTCAAGCTCGGAGGTGCCGACAGCAAGCATCCCGAGATCAGCGTCGACCTCCAGCCCGACCCTGTTCGCCCACTGATCCAGATGGGTCGCGCCACCTCGCTGCATGCGGGCGAATATTCCGTCAAGCTGATCGTCACCGGCGGCGACATCGGCCCCACGCCGATCACAGCCGATCTCTCAGTGATCGAAAAGCTCTCCCCCGAGCTGGCCGATGTCAGCGCGAATCGCCCGCTGCTGGAGCAGGTCGCCTCGACGACCGGCGGCCAGTTCTACCTCATCAACCAAGCCAAGTCCGTCACCGAAAAGTTCCAGCAAGTGAAAGAAAAGCTCTCCCAGCGGAACGAGATCCCGCTGTGGAACCACTGGCTGATCTTCCTGGTGTTCTGCGGGTTGCTGATGACCGAGTGGGTGCTGCGAAAGATGAACGGGTTGCCGTAGCAATGTGGGACGGGCCCATCGGCCCTCGGTCCCAAGCTCCGCATGGAACCGCATCTCCCCGAAGCTCCGCTTCGCTCGAATGCCAGACATCTCAGACGCGAAAACACGGGTATGCTCCGCTTCAAAGACTTCGCGTCGCCGCTCAACGACGACTCGATCAGTTCAATCATCCCCAGGCGTCCTGATTGCGGTCGGTTGACTCTTAGCAACTCGCCCGACAAGTTTGCCAGCGATTCTAATGCTGTATGAATCCGTGCAGCCTGACCGATGAAATCGGGATCAAAAGTGCAAATGACGATGCCCGCATGACCGGGGTGCAATTGATGCAGTCGGATGAAGTGCTTGCGATTGAGAGTCAGCATCGCACGTCCCCGGCTGACCGCAAACGCCAACACGAGGTCGTCTTCAATCGCCTGATCCGCCTTGCCAGCTTCGAGGACCGTCAACACATCGTGTCCCCATCGACGCAGTTCCTCGACCACGGGCTGTGGATAATTCTCGTTGGAATACAACAGGGCCACAGCTCACGCATCCTCGTTGTCGCGAATCTGTTGTTCGATCTCGACACCGTGCCCCCGCACATAGGCCCACGCCTGAACCAAGTCTTCCGCTCGCAGAGTCGGATAGCTTCGCAAGAGATCGGCTTCACTCGTCCCCAGACGCCGGGCCTGCTCCAGCACCCACACGGGAATCCGCGTGCGGACGATGCACGGCTCGCCGCCACATACGCCGGGCCGACTTTCGATCCCCGGAAAGGCGTCTCCAAAATCGTGAATGACCGACTGGAGCAACTGAGCCTTTTCGGCTCGGGTCAGTCCCGCCAGCAACGATTCCGCCTGTTGAAGTGCAGTCGTCATCTCAGCCTTTATGGGTGTTTCGATTCCCCAACGTCTCAGTCGGTCAAAAGCATTCACACGACTTCATCTTGGTCTGCATGACACGTCACTGTCAACAGGCACCGCGGATAAGTTTTGCTCTCGGGCCCACGCCGGGTGCCACTGGCGGTCGCTTTGGGCCGCCAGTGATTTTGGGCGTGAGTGGTCACTCATCCATTGTGAGCCCACCCTGCACTGGCGAGAGAAAGC